>JBIPME010000169.1:0-4890 GCA_044369275.1 Rhodoferax sp. | reverse complement strand
CAAGACCCCCACCGCTGGGAACCCCTGTTGCAGCACGCCGGGGCGATTTTCTTGGGGGCCTACACCAGCGAAAGCCTAGGCGACTACTGCGCAGGCCCCAACCACGTTTTGCCCACCAGCGGCACGGCCCGTTTCAGCTCACCTTTGGGCGTGTACGACTTTCAAAAACGCAGCAGCGTGATTGAAGTGAGCCAGCAGGGGGCGCAAATACTCGGGCCCATTGCGGCCACACTGGCCTACGGCGAAGGCTTGCAAGCCCACGCCATGGCAGCCGAGATGCGGCTTAACCCGAAGTTGACGCCATGACCCAAGACAGTACCCTAGACGCCGCCCAAGCCCAAGCCCAAGATCGAGGCACTTCGGCGCTGTCGACCATGATTGCGCGGCGCATTCGAGGCGATGTGCAGTCCATGCACGCCTATGCCGTTCAGCCTTCGCAGGGCATGGTCAAGCTCGATGCCATGGAAAATCCCTACACCTTGCCGCAAGCCCTGCAGGCCGAACTCGGCAAACGCCTAGGCCAGCTCGCGCTCAATCGCTACCCCGCGGCGCGCATCGACGACCTGAAAGCCGCATTGGCCCGCTACGCCCAGTTGCCTGCGGGTTGGAGCCTGATGCTGGGCAACGGCTCGGACGAGCTGATTGGCCTGTTGGCCATGGCCTGCGATGTGCCTGGGGCCTGCATTATGGCCCCCGAGCCTGGCTTTGTGATGTATGCCATGAGCGCCAAGCTCCAAGGGCTGTCCTACGTTGGCGTGCCTTTGCAGGCGGATTTTGCGCTGGACGAGGCGGCCATGTCGGCGGCCATTGCGCAGCACCAACCGGCGCTGCTCTACCTTGCTTACCCCAATAACCCGACGGGCAGTTTGTGGGACCGGGACTGCATGCGGCGTCTGATCGCCCAGGTTGCCGCTATCGGCGGCATGGTGGTTTTGGACGAGGCGTACCAGCCCTTTGCCAGCCGCAGTTGGATCGAAGAAATCCACCAAGACCCGCAGGCCAATGCGCACGTATTTCTGATGCGTACTTTGTCAAAATTCGGCCTGGCCGGGGTGCGTTTGGGCTACATGCTGGCGCCGACCGCGCTGTTGGCTGAGATCGATAAAGTTCGCCCGCCGTACAACGTCAGCGTCCTCAATGCAGAGTGCGCCCTGTTCGCGCTGGAGCACGCCGACGTGTTTGCCGCGCAGGCCACCGCCATTCGCCAGCAGCGCAGCTATGTCGAAAACTGTTTGCAGGCCATGCCCGGCATTGCCTACTGGCCCAGCGAGGCCAATATGATTTTGATGCGCATAGAAGGCGAGGGCGACGTCGCCGACAGGGTTTTTAACGGTCTGAAAGCGCACGGAATTTTGGTTAAAAACCTTTCTAAAATGCACCCGCTTTTACGCAATTGTTTGCGCATTACCGTGGGCACTGAGCAAGAAAACAAGGCGTTGCTAACCGCCCTTAAGGACATCGTATGACACAGCAAATAACTCCACAGGCCCTGCCCGCAGCCCCCATGCGCATCGCCGAGGTGGCGCGTAAAACAGCCGAGACCGATATCCGCGTGCGCATCAATTTGGATGGCACTGGCACCAGCCGTCTGTCCACGGGCATTGGTTTTTTTGACCACATGCTCGACCAAATCGCCCGCCACGGCATGATCGATTTGGACATTGAGGCACAAGGCGATTTGCACATCGATGGGCACCACACCGTCGAAGACGTGGGCATCACCTTGGGGCAAGCCTTCTACCAAGCGGTGGGGGACAAGCGCGGCATTCGACGCTACGGCCATGCTTACGTTCCCTTGGACGAGGCCTTGTCGCGGGTGGTGATTGATTTTTCGGGGCGACCTGGTTTGGTGATGAACGTGCCCTTTAAAAGTGGCATGGTCGGCGCGTTTGACACCCAATTGGCGCATGAGTTTTTCCAAGGCTTTGCCAACCATGCGCTGGTGACGCTGCACATCGACAACCTCCGAGGCGAAAACGCCCACCACCAAGCAGAAACGGTCTTCAAAGCCTTTGCGCGTGCACTGCGCAATGCGCTAGAGCTCGATCCACGCGGCTTAGGCAGCATTGCCTCCACCAAGGGCTCGCTATGACCAAGGCGGTGCCTGCTGGTGTGGCAGCTTTAGCGGGGTTGCTAGGGTTAGCACCGAGGTTAAATAGGGCACTTGCGTGTATCTGGTTGGCTAAAATTGGCGCACTGGTTGGTGTGCAAAAAGCCAAAGTTCAAATTGCCAAAATTCAAATCCCCAAAGTGCAGACCGCAAAATCAAAATTTCTATGAAGAAAGTCGCTGTTGTTGATTATGGTATGGGCAACCTGCGCTCAGTTACCCAAGCGGTAGCGCAGGCGGCCACGCAATCGGGCGTTGAAGTGGTGTGGGCGCGAACCCCTGAAGAGGTGATGGATGCAGAGCGCGTGGTGTTGCCGGGCCAAGGCGGCATCCGTGATTGCATGCATGAACTGCAAGCGAGCGGCATGCGCAATGCGGTGCTGCACGCGGCGCAGCACAAGCCGCTGATGGGGGTCTGCGTTGGCATGCAAATGCTGCTCGAGCACAGCCAAGAGTTGGACACCCCGTGCCTAGGGTTAATGCCTGGACAGGTGCTCAAATTTGAACCGGGGCAGCGCCTTCAGGCCGACGGTAGCCGTTACAAAGTGCCTCAAATGGGCTGGAATCGCGTTTGGCAAACACCGCACGATGGCAAGGTCCATGCGATGTGGGAGGGCGTGCCCGACGGGAGTTATTTTTACTTTGTGCACAGCTACTATACTAAGCCGTTAGATATGCGCCACACTGCGGGCGAGACCGATTATGTAGAAAGATTCTCTTGCGCCATTGCCCACGATAATATCTTCGCAACCCAATTTCACCCAGAAAAAAGTGCCTCCCAGGGACTTTCTCTTTTCCGTAACTTCCTTCATTGGAACCCTTGAACCCCTTCGGCTAAGCTCGCCATCATGCTTCTTATTCCCGCGATTGATTTGAAAGACGGCCATTGTGTGCGCCTTAAACAAGGTGACATGACCCAATCCACTACCTTCGGCGAAGACCCCGCCAAAATGGCCCGAAGTTGGGTTGACAAAGGTGCCAGGCGCGTGCACCTGGTCGACTTGAACGGCGCCTTTGCCGGACAACCTAAAAACGAACTCGCCATCCGCAAAATTTTGAAAGAAATTGGCACCGAGGTCGATGTCCAACTAGGCGGCGGCATTCGTGATTTGGACACGATTGAGCGCTACCTTGATGCGGGTTTGCGCTACGTCATCATTGGCACTGCGGCCGTTAAAAACCCAGGATTTTTGCAAGACGCATGCACGGCGTTTGGTGGCCACATCATCGTCGGACTGGATGCCCGCGACGGCAAAGTCGCCACCGATGGCTGGAGCAAACTCACACGCCATGACGTCATCGACTTGGGCAAAAAATTTGAAGACTATGGTGTAGAAAGCATTATTTACACCGACATCGGGCGCGATGGCATGCTCTCGGGCCTCAACATTGAAGCCACCGTCAAACTCGCGCAAGCTTTAACCATTCCCGTGATTGCCTCCGGTGGCCTGTCCAATCTGGCAGACATTGAAGCCCTGTGCAGCGTGGAAGACGACGGGGTTGAGGGCGTCATTTGTGGCCGAGCGATTTACAGCGGTGACTTGGATTTCCAAGTCGCCCAAGAACGCGCTGACGAGCTCAACGGCTGATGCTGGCCAAACGTATCATTGCTTGCTTAGACGTCACCGGTGGACGGGTGGTCAAGGGGGTTAATTTTGTCTCCTTGCGCGATGCGGGTGACCCCGTCGAGATCGCCGCCCGCTACAACGAGCAAGGCGTTGACGAACTCACGTTTTTAGACATTACCGCCACCAGCGACAACCGTGACGTGATTTTGCACATCATCGAAGCCGTGGCCTCACAGGTGTTCATACCGCTCACCGTCGGCGGTGGCGTGCGCACCGTGCACGATGTGCGCCGGCTGCTCAATGCCGGTGCAGACAAGGTCAGCTTTAACTCGGCTGCCATTGCCAATCCGCAAGTGATAGAAGATGCCTCGCTCAAATACGGTGCCCAATGCATTGTGGTCGCCATTGATGCCAAGCGCCGCAGCGAAGCCGACGCGGCACGTTGCGTCAATGGCCAAGCGCTGGGGCCCGGCTGGGACGTCTACAGCCACGGAGGCCGTAAAAACACGGGCTTGGATGCGGTGGCTTGGGCCACTGAAATGGTGCGCAAAGGCGCTGGAGAAATTTTGCTGACCAGCATGGACCGCGATGGAACCAAATCGGGCTTTGATTTGGCGTTGACGCGTGCAGTGGCCGATGCAGTCGAAGTCCCCGTAATTGCCTCTGGTGGTGTGGGTAATTTAGACCACTTGGCCGATGGCGTTCAACAAGGCGGTGCGGACGCCGTGCTAGCGGCCAGTATTTTCCACTACGGTGAATACACCGTGGCACAGGCCAAAGCGCGCATGGCGCAACGGGGCATTGCCGTTCGACTCTAGCCGGCACGCTGTGCCTTACACTGCTTCGTACCCCTTCGCGTAGCTTCTTGTACCTCTGCGCACGTCTTCGTACTTTATTGCACGCACCGTGCCTTCACCGGATTTTTTGTATATGCACTGGCTAGACACTGTCAAATGGGATGCCAATGGCCTCGTTCCCGTTATCGCCCAAGAACAGGGCAGCAACGATGTACTTATGTTTGCCTGGATGAACCGCGAAGCATTGGCGCAGACGGTTGCCTTGGGCCGTGCTGTGTATTTCAGCCGCTCACGCGGCAAGCTCTGGTACAAGGGCGAAGAGTCTGGCCATGTGCAACACGTCCACGAAATTCGCCAAGACTGCGATGCCGATGTGCTGCTACTCAAGGTAAGCCAACTCGGGCACACCCCAGGCA
>JBIPME010000300.1:0-3517 GCA_044369275.1 Rhodoferax sp. | reverse complement strand
TTGCGGATGCCGCTGCGTGCCAAATCCCGTGCAATCGGCAAGGTCATGCCGACAATGCCGCCCTTGGAGGCGCTGTACGCGGCTTGGCCGATTTGGCCATCGTAGGCCGCCACGGAGGCGGTCGAAATCAGCACACCCCGCTCACCCGTTGCCAGCGGCGTGTTGTCACCCATGGCCTGCGCGGCCAGCCGAATCATGTTGAAACTGCCCACCAGGTTCACCGTAATGCACTTGCTAAAGGTCGACAAAGCATGTGCGCCGTTTTTGCCCACGGTCTTCTCCGCCGGCGCAATGCCCGCGCAGTTGACCAAGCCCCTGAGCGTGCCCAGTGCCACGGCCTGCGCCACGGCGGCTTGTGCATCGCTTTCGCTGCTGACGTCACAGCGCACAAACGCCCCGCCAATCTCCTGCGCTACGCTGTGGCCCTTGTCGATCTGCATGTCTGCAATCACCACCGTGCCCCCTTGGGCGGCCAGCATGCGCGCAGTCCCCTCGCCTAAGCCGGAGGCTCCCCCGGTCACAATAAATACATGGCCTTTGATTTCCATACGCTGCTACTCCGTTGTTTGTGGTTGGTGGTTGATTCGTTTGTCGCTGCACGGCGCTGCGGCTGCGCGGCCCGCCATGCAAGTCCCGTGCAATTATGGTTCTAACTCCTCTTCGGAAGCGTTGCCACCCCCCCCAACTACCCCAATTGGCCCAACACCCGCGGCGGCTGCGGCAGTGTTTTGTTGAAAATAGGTACATTTTTGAATAGCCGTCTTAAACGGGTTTGCGATGCTGCTATAATCTGAGGCTTCGATCTAGGCGCATAGCTCAGCTGGTTAGAGCACCACCTTGACATGGTGGGGGTCGTTGGTTCGAGTCCAATTGCGCCTACCAAATACCAAACCTGAAGTTTTTCAAAAAACTTCAGGTTTTTTTACGCCTGGAGGCTGGCCGCAGCCTTATCCCCCCTTTTTTTCATTCCTTTTTAATCGCCCTTCGCCTTTACATTCCTCGTGCTCCCACTGCGCGGCAAGAGCGGATTGCACTTTTTTGGGGTGTGGGGCTGGGGGAGCTGTTGCGTACAGAGACTTAGGCGTGCGCAGGGGTACTCTGCTGCCCTTCATAACGGGGTAAAGTTGTGCCATGAAAAATATATGCGTATTAGGTGGCAGCGGTTTCGTGGGCCAGTATTTGTGCGAGAAGCTCATGCGCGAGGGCTGGTCCGTGACCGTGTTGACGCGCCGGCGCGCCAACGCAAAAGCAATCCAGCTTTTGCCCGCAGTGACGGTGTTGGAAGTGGATGTGCACGATGCACAGGCCTTGTCCCAAGCGGTTGCTGGGCATGTTGCGGTGGTCAATTTGGTGGCGATTTTGCATGGCAGCGCCGCTGAATTTGCGCGTGCACACGTCGAACTGGTGCAAAAAATTGTTCAAGCCTGCGTGGCCAATGGGGTAAAGCAGTTGGTGCACGTGAGCGCTTTGGGGGCCGACAGTGTGCAGCCCGAGGCGGCGCCTTCGTGCTATTTGCGCAGCAAAGGGCAGGGCGAGCAAATGCTGCGCGTTGCCACTGCGGCGGGGGTGGCGGTAACGGTGATTCGCCCCAGTGTCATTTTTGGCCGGGGCGACCAGTTTCTGTCGGTCTTTGCCAAGGTGCAGCGCATCTTTCCATGCATGCCTTTGGCCTGCGCCCATGCGCGCTTTCAGCCGGTGTGGGTGGAAGATGTGGCCACGGCCATTGTGCGCAGTCTGCAAAAAGCCAAGATTACCCAAGTTCCCTTGCACACTTTGGAGGCCTGCGGCCCGGCGGTTTTTACATTGCGTCAACTGGTGCAACTTGCGGCGCGTTTGGCGGGGGTCAACCACGGCAAAGGCCGCCCCGTCATTGCTTTGCCCGCTTGGCTGGGGGTGGTGCAGGCCTGGATGCTAGAGCGCTTGCCCGGCGCGCCCTTGATGAGTCGGGACAACCTAGCCTCTATGCGCGTAGACAACGTGGCTTCAGGCACCTTACCCGGCTTGGAGAGCCTCGGTATTGAAGCGGCTGCCATAGAGCCCATTGCCAAGGATTATTTGACCCAAGACCAAGCAGGCCAGGGGCTGCTGGGCTTGCGCTTGGAGGCGCGGGAATAACACCGGATTGGCGTGGTTTGAAGCAGTCTGAATCGGCTTGGATGGAGGCACTTTCCCGCATTTTTTGCGCGCATGGTTGTGCTTAAATACGGCACTATTTGTTTCCATGGACAAGGTAAAAATGCGCAATCTAAAAAAATTATTCGGTGTTTTGTTCGCTGTCTCGTTATTCGCGAGCGCATCGCTTTCGGTACAGGCCGTGCCGCTCAAGCCTGCAACCAAGCTGGAGCTGGCATCGGTTTTGACGCGTTTGGAGGCGTCGGGGTGCCAATTTAACCGCAATGGAACTTGGTACAGCAGTGTGGAAGCCCGAGCGCATTTGCAACGTAAATTCGATTACGTTGAACAAAAAACGTCGGCACAAAGCACCGAGGAGTACATTGCGTTGGCCGCCACCAAGAGCAGTCTCAGCGGCACGCCCTACCAAGTCCAATGTGGCGCACAGCCAGCGGTCAACAGCGCAAGCTGGCTTCTCAAGCAATTGCAGGAAGTTCGGTCTGCCAACCCGAAAAGCAATTGAGTTGCGGGCTCTTGCGGCCTGGGTTTATTCGTTTTTCAGGTCGTTCGAGAGCCGCACAAAGTCCCCATCGCGGCCCATTTCGAGCAGGCCTGCTTTGGCATAAATGCCGAGTTTGGCGCGTGTGTCCACAATGTCTAAGTTGCGCATGGTGAGTTGGCCAATGCGGTCTTGGGGCGAGAACATGGAGGCACCTTTTTCCATGGTCAGGCGTTCGGGGTGGTAGGTCAGGTTGGGCGATTGGGTGTTGAGCAGCGAGTAGTCGTTGCCCCGGCGCAGTTCCATGGTGACGGTGCCGGTGATGGCCTTGGCGACCCAGCGCTGGGCGGCTTCGCGCAGCATGATGGCTTGCGAGTCAAACCAGCGGCCTTGGTAGAGCAGCCGACCGAGTTTGCGCCCGCTGTCGCGGTATTGCTCAATGGTGTCTTCGTTGTGGATGCCCGTGACCAGGCGTTCGTAGGCAATGAACAGCAGCGCCAGACCGGGGGCTTCGTAAATGCCTCGGCTTTTGGCTTCGATGATGCGGTTTTCGATTTGGTCGCTCATGCCCAGGCCATGGCGTCCGCCAATGCGGTTGGCTTCCAAAATCAGCGCCACCAAGTCGGGGTAGCGCACGCCGTTGAGGGCGACGGGGTGGCCCTCTTCAAAACTGACGCTCACGGTTTCGGCTTTGACGCTGACCTCTTCTTTCCAAAACGCCACGCCCATGATGGGGTTGACGATGTGGATGCCACTGTCCAAGTGCTCCAGGTCTTTGGCTTCATGCGTGGCACCGAGCATGTTGGAGTCGGTGGAGTAGGCTTTTTCGGCCGACATTTTGTAGCCAAAACCATGGGCGGTCATAAAGGCGGACATTTCTGCGCGCCCCCCTAACTCGTCGATAAA
>JBIPME010000167.1:0-4913 GCA_044369275.1 Rhodoferax sp. | reverse complement strand
GCTGGTAGCGCCCCAGCCAGTACAGGTTTTCTGCTGCGCGGCGGCTGACGGTGGGCAGGGCCAGCGGTAGGTTGCGGGCCAATGCGCTGGGCGGCGTATTGGGGTGGGGATTGGAGCGCGGGTCGGAGGGTGTGTCGGAGCGTGTGTTGAACGGTGTATCGGAGGGCGTATTGGGCATCGTAGCGGGCGGTGTGGCCCGCTGTGTATCGCGCGGCGCGTTGTGCTTGGGGCTGTTGTGCGGCAGGGCGCTGGCAGGCGCGTGGGGTGGCAGTACCCACACATCGGCACTGTGGCTGTGTGGAGCCAGCAAAGGCCGTGCGGCCAGCCCAGAGCCGGTGCGGACCAAGCCGACGGCGCAGGCGATGTGGGCGATGTAGGCGATGTAGGCGATGTAGGCGATGTAGGCGATGTAGGCGATGTAGGCGATGTAGGCGATGTAGGCGATGTAGGCGATGTAGGCGATGTAGGCATTTTCGCGCCATCAGAGGCCCCGTTCGCAGGGGGCGCCCACGTGCGCAGGCAAAACCCCGGCACTTGGCTTGGCGAGGTGCAGTCTGGCTGCGCTGGGGCCATGGTTTGCGCCCCACCCATGGCAGAGGCTGCGTCTGAAAGTGGCAAGCCGCTGGCCTGAAGGCCCGTGGGCGCAGCGGCCAAGCGCAGCGGTTCTTGCAGCAGCGCTTGGGCTAGGGCGGGCAAAAAAGGCAGCAGCGCGGGGCAGTCGGCCACGGCGCTGCCGGGGTGGTTGGCCAGTAGCAGATGGCCTGCGCGCACCGCCTGCAACAGCCCGGGCACGCCCAAGAGGGAGTCCGCCTGCAACTCCAACGGGTCAAGGTAGGCCTCGTCCACTTGCGACAGCAGGCCATGCACGGGCACCAAGCCGTCTAGCGACTGCAAAAACAGCCGCGCACCGCGCACCGTCAAATCACGGCCCTGCACCAAGCTAAACCCCCAGTGCTGGGCGAGCGCGGCGTGTTCAAAGAAGTTGGCGCTGTAGGGCCCCGGTGTGAGCAAAGCGATGTGGGCCTGCGCCGGGTTGGGGCACAGGCTGCGCAGGTGGTCGTGCAGGGCTTGGTAGGTGCTGTCCAGCGTCTGCACCCTCAAGCTTGCCAAAGATGGCGCATGCACTTGCATGCTGGCGCGCCGGTTTTCCATTGCATAGCCCAAGCCTGCGGCGGCCTGGGTTTGCTGGCGCAGCAGTTGCCAGTGGCCTTGCGGGCTGCGTACCACGTCAAAGGCGACTAAGTGCAAACGCGTTGCGCCAACGGGGGGCACGCCGTGCAGGGCGCGCACATAAGCCGGTTGGCCCACCACCAAGGCAGGTGGTAACAGGCCTTGGGCGAGGAGCTTTTGCGGGCCGTAAAGGTCGTCTAGCATGGCCTCTAGCAGGCGCATGCGTTGCTGTATGCCCGTTTCGAGTTCCAGCCAGTCGGGGGCCTCCAAGATGAGGGGGTACAGGGCCTGCGGCCAAGGCCTTTGCAGCGCGGCGTTGTCGGTGGCGGTGGCAGTGGCGGTGTAGGTGCTGTAGTGCACCCCCCGTTCTTGCAAATGCTGTTGGAGCTGGGCGTGCAGCGCATCGCGCTCGGCGGGGCTGCGTGCCTGTTCTTGGGCTAAAAAAGATTTCCAAGCGGGCATGGTGCGGGCTGTGCTGGTGGTGCTGGCGTGGGCAGGCGGTGCGACGGGGCCGGGGCGGGGTTTAGGCACAGAACCTGCTTGCGCCGTGGCGCATGGGTGTCAGGCGGCGTCGCCCACCGAGGCGGTGGGCGCGGCGGGAGCTGCGGGTGTGGTGGGCGCACTGGGCGCGGCGTGTGCGTTGGGCGTGGTGGTGGTGGTGTGTGTGGCACCTTGGAAATGGCGCTCGTCTGCGAACCAGTCTAAGACGGGGACCGTGCCCGGCAATACGGGGGTGACTTGCACGGGCAATTGTTCCCAAGAAAAACGCTGTTGTTCGCGCATTTCCAACTCACCCGACCAAGCTTGCACCTTGCAAAAATGCAAGCGCACCAAGGCGTGCGGGTAGTCCACTTCGGTGGTTTTCCAAAGGCTGTGGGTCCGCACCGTGATGCCGAGTTCCTCGTGCAGCTCGCGGCTGAGCGCTTGGCCAATGGATTCACCGGCTTCGAGTTTGCCGCCGGGAAATTCCCAGTAGCCCGCATAGGCCTTGCCCACGGGGCGCGAGGTGAGCAAAAAAGCACCGTCTGGGCGCAGCAAAACGCCCACTGCGACCTCGGTGACGCTGCGCTGCGTGTTGCTTTGGCTGCGGGCGGTGCCGGGGTCGGCGATGAAGCGTTGCACGCTGGTCTCGGCGGGGAGTTTGGGTGGGGGCATGGTCATAGGGTTTTTTGCCCCACAAAGTCGCGTGCAAATTGCCAAGCCACGCGGCCACTGCGCGAGCCGCGTTCTAGTGCCCAGAGCAAGGCGGGCGCACGCGCATGGGCAATGTCTTGCGCATCCAGCCCCAAGCTGCCTAGCCATTGGGCCACGATGTGCAGGTACTGGTCTTGGCTAAAGGGGTAAAAGCTCACCCACAGGCCAAAGCGTTCGGAGAGGGAGATTTTTTCTTCAATGACTTCGCCGGGGTGCACTTCGCCGTCGGGGGTGTGGGTGTGCTGCAAGTTCTCAGCCATGTATTCGGGCAGCAGGTGGCGGCGGTTGCTGGTGGCGTAGATCAGCACGTTGGCGCTGGCGGCGGCCACCGAGCCGTCGAGCACGGATTTGAGGGCTTTGTAGCCCGCCTCACCCTCGTCGAAGCTCAAATCGTCGCAAAAAATAATGAATTTTTCGGGCCGGTGGGCCACTATTTCCACAATGTCAGTGAGGTCCACCAGGTCGGACTTGTCCACCTCAATCAGGCGCAGGCCTTGGTCTGCATAGGTGTGTAAACAGGCCCGAATCAGGGACGATTTGCCCGTGCCGCGTGCGCCGGTGAGCAGCACGTTGTTGGAGGTGGCACCGCGCACAAATTGCGCGGTGTTGCGGGCAATTTTTTCTTTTTGTTCGTCGATTTCTTGCAGGTCGCCCAAGCCCATGGCGCCAATGTGGCGCACGGGCGCGAGCACGCCCAGGCCGTTGGGGTATTTGCGGTAGCGAAACGCAATGGAGGCATCCCACTCGGGGGTGGCGATGCCGTGGGCCAGGGCGGTTTCGACCCGGCGCATAAAGAGTTCGGTGCGGACGAGGAAGGCTTCAAGTTGGGCGTTCATGGCGTGCGTTGATGGTGGACGTGGATGGCAAGGGTGGGGCGCATTAAGGGGGGCAGCGCGGTGTGGGCAGGGGTGTTGGTGTTGGTTTGGGCGAGGGCGGGCGCTTATGAGCGGTAGTCGGCGTTGATGCTGACGTAGTCGTGGCTTAAGTCGCAGGTCCACACGGTGTCGTGCGCGTTGCCGCGCCCTAGGTGCACACGCACGGTAATTTCGGCCTGCTGCATGACGCGCTGGCCGTCTTGCTCTTGGTAGTGGGGGTTGCGTGCGCCTTGGCTGGCCACGTGCACGTCGTCGAGGTAGAGTTCAATCTGCGTGGGGTCCAAGTCGTCTATGCCCGCGTAGCCCACCGCAGCCAAAATGCGCCCCAGGTTGGGGTCGCTGGCAAAAAACGCGGTTTTCACCAAGGGCGAGTGCGCTATGGCGTAGGCCACGCTGCGGCATTCTGCGGTGTCGCGCCCGCCTTCGACGGTGATGGTGATGAACTTGGTGGCCCCTTCGCCGTCGCGCACAATGGCTTGGGCCAGTTCGCGGGCCACGTCGCACATGGCAGCGAGCAGGGCTTGGCCGTCGGGACTTTGCAGCGTGGTGATGGTGGGGTTGCCAGCGCGCTGGCTGGCCATGGTGATCAAGGAGTCGTTGGTGGAGGTGTCGCCGTCAATCGTGATGCGGTTAAAGGAGGCCTCTGCCAAGGCCTTTGCCAGTGCGGGCATGAGCGCGGGTGCAATGCAGGCATCGGTGGCGATAAAGCCCAGCATGGTGGCCATGTTGGGGCGAATCATGCCCGCGCCTTTGCTGATGCCGGTGATGTGCACGCGGTGGCCTGCCAGGCTGATGCTGCGGCTGCTGGCTTTGGCCACGGTGTCGGTGGTCATGATGCCTTCTGCCGCGCGCAGCCAGTGCTGGGGGCTGGCATCGGCAATGGCCGCATCCAGGCCCGCTTCAATCCGGCCTACGGGCAGCGGCTCCATGATGACGCCCGTCGAGAACGGCAAAATTTGCTGCGCCGCCAAGCCCAGGCGCTGGCCCAGTGCGGCGCACACGGCTTGGGCATCGCGCAGGCCTTGGGCTCCGGTGCCCGCATTGGCGTTGCCCGTGTTGATGACCAAGGCGCGAATGTCGGCACCCGCTTCCAAGTGCGTGCGGCACAGTTGCACGGGGGCGGCGCAAAAGCGGTTTTTCGTGAAAACACCAGCCACGCTGGTGTGTGCGTCCAGCAGGATTACGGTCAGGTCTTTGCGTCCGGGTTTGCGAATGCCCGCCTCTGTAATGCCGAGGCGAATGCCTGCAATCGGGTGGAGGGTGTGTGCGGCGGGGGAGGTGAGGTTGACGGGCATAGGTTTTTTGGGGTGTAAAAAATGCAGTGGACGGTTTTAGAGTTTTAGAGTTTTAGAGTTTTAGAGTTTTAGCGTTTTAGGGGTTCAGCGGTTCAGCGGTTCAGAGTTTCAGCGTTTTAGTCGGGCTTGGAGGTCTTGCAAAGCGGGGGGCCAGGCCATCAGCCATAGCAGCACGGCCAGTGGCACCGTTGTAATGTAGCCCCAGTGTTTAAAACCCCATGCGCCCACAAGCCCGCCGACAAAAAAGCAGCCAATCAGCGTGCCTTGTGTGCGCAGGCGTGCGGGGTTGGCGCGCACGGCTTGCAAGTGGGGGCTGCGGTTGAGGTAGAGCAGTTTGCCCAGCTCAATGCCCAAATCGGTGACCATGCCCGTGATGTGG
>JBIPME010000166.1:0-4922 GCA_044369275.1 Rhodoferax sp. | reverse complement strand
TGAGCATAGAGGCGCGGCAAACGCTCAACAAGCGTCGCCCCGAAACGCTGGGCCAGGCCTCGCGGCTCTCGGGCATTACGCCGGCCACCGTGTCGCTCATGCTCATACACCTCAAGAAAAAAGGCTTTCGCGGATTTGCGGAAAAGCCCGCAGGCATAGCCGCAGAAGTAGCCGCAGAAGTAGCCGCAGAAGTAGCCGCAGAAGTGGCCATAGAAGTGGCTGTGGACAAGCTGAACGACCCGGCTGTGGCGGGCTGATGCGGTCAGCCACAGACGGAGCCATAGCCGCACCCGCAATCTCAGAACGCCAGCGCAGCACGCAAGACACGCCCCTACCCATTCGACGCAAGTTTTTATGCACCCACTAGAAAACCAATTACGCCAGGGCCTACAGGCGCTGGCGCTGGACCTGTCAGACACACAGGTGGCGCAATTGTTGGCCTACCAAGACCTGATCCAAAAGTGGACACGGGTTTACAACCTGACCGCCGTGCGCGACCCGCAAGAAATGCTCACGCACCATTTGCTCGACAGCCTGGCCGTGGTTGCGCCTTTGCAGTCGCAAATGGCAACAATCCAAATAGCCGCAGCCGCAGCCGCAGCCGCAGCCGCAGGCACCCCCAGCAGCGACGCCATCCACGCAAGCGCCCCCGTCGCAAAGCCCACCCTACCCCACCCCAGCGCGACAGCCTTGCGCCTGCTCGACGTAGGCTCTGGCGCGGGCTTGCCGGGCGTGGTGTTGGCGATTTGCCTGCCCGATTTGCGGGTGGACTGCGTGGACACGGTGGCCAAAAAAGCGGCGTTTGTGCAGCAGGCGGCGGTGGCGCTCAAGTTGCCCAATTTGCGCGGCGTGCATGCGCGGGTTGAAAATTTGGACACTACCTACGACGTGGTTAGCGCCCGTGCCTTTGCCAGCCTGTTGGACTTCACCACCCTGTCCGCAGCGGCGTTGCAGGCACAGGGCATTTGGCTGGGCATGAAGGCCAAGCACCCTGAGCAAGAAATTGCGGCTTTGCCGCCTGCGGTGCAAGTGTTTCACGTGGAACCATTGCAAGTGCCGGGCTTGGATGCCGCACGTTGCATTGTTTGGATGCGCAAAACAGCGCCTGCAACGCAGGGGTTTGGCACGGTAGCGCAGCCAACCTAACGTAAACTCAGCCCTTGTTTTTAAAAATACACAGAGGCTGTTCCGCAGCGACTCGAAAGGTAAGACAACCGGATGGCCAAAATATTTTGCATTGCTAATCAAAAAGGTGGCGTTGGCAAAACCACCACCACGGTGAACCTGGCCGCTGGTTTGGCCAAAATTGGGCAACGCGTGCTCATGGTGGACTTAGACCCCCAAGGCAACGCCACCATGGGCTCCGGCGTGGACAAGCGGCTGCTGGCGCTCACTGTGTACGACGTGTTGCTAGAGTCCGCCACCATTGCCGAAGCCCGCACGCAAAGCGAACGCCTGCAAAGCATGGGTTGCAGCTACGACATTTTGGGCGCTAACCGCGAGCTGGCGGGTGCCGAGGTGGAGCTGGTCAAGGTAGAGCGGCGCGACCAACGCCTCAAACAAGCCATTGCCGCCGTCGACAGCGAATACGACTTTGTGCTGCTCGACTGCCCGCCCAGCCTGTCCATGCTCACCTTGAATGGCCTGTGCTGTGCGCATGGGGTCATCGTGCCCATGCAATGCGAGTACTTTGCGTTGGAAGGCCTGACCGATCTGGTCAACACCATCAAACAGGTGAAAGCCAACTTGAATGACGACTTGCAAATTATTGGCCTGCTGCGCGTCATGTTCGACCCCCGCATCACCTTGCAACAACAGGTCAGCGACCAGCTCAAAGCCCACTTTGCCGACAAAGTATTCGAGACCATGATTCCACGCAACGTTCGCCTGGCCGAAGCCCCCAGCTACGGGCTACCCGGCGTGGCGTTTGACCCCAGCTCCAAAGGGGCTTTGGCCTTCATTACCTTTGCGCAAGAAATGGTGGAGCGCATTCGGAAAATGTAAGGTTTGCGCAGCCTCGCAGCCTCGCAGCCTCGCAGCCTCGCAGCCTCGCAGCCTCGCAGCCTCGCAGCCCGCCTTGATCGTGCCTCCATCGCACCCGAACCCAGCCCGAAAAATGAACCCCATGAACCCCATGAACCCCACTATGCCTGCAAGCTCCGCCGACAGCGCCGCCCAGCCCATCTTGCTGCTGCCGGGCTGGCAAAACTCCGTGCCCACGCACTGGCTCAGCCGCTGGGAGCTGCTGTACGGCGACCATAGGGTGCTGCAGCACGATTGGATGCACCCCCTGCGCGGCGATTGGATTGCCCGCTTAGAAGAGGTGCTGTTGGCGCAAACCCAGCCCTGTTACTTGGTGGCCCACAGCCTGGGCTGCATGCTGGTGGCGGCATGGGCGGCGGTCTCGCGCAACACGCACTTGGTGCGCGGGGCCTTCTTGGTGGCACCGGGCGACCCGCAATGCGATTTGCTGGTGAACGTGTTGCACAGCTGGTCACCGCCTGCCATGGAGAAAATCCCCTTCCCCAGCACGCTCTTGGCCAGCCACGACGACCCCTATTGCAGCTTTGCACGTGCCAGCGCATTTGCCGCTGCCTGGGGCTGCAATCTCATCGACTACGGCCACAGCGGCCACATTAACGCCGACTCCAACCTGGGCGACTGGGCCGACGGACGCCGCCTCTTGGCGCAATTGCAAAAAAATACCGCCGCCGCCGCCACGACCAACACCGCCACCACCGCCAACAGCGCTGCACCCCACGTACCGCACCACCAACAACAAAACGAACAACCACCAAGGAACGCATGATGGCGACGAAAAAACCCAAAGGCCTGGGAATGGGCTTAGAAGCTTTGTTAGGCCCCAAAGTGCTAGAGCGCAGCGAGCAAGAAGCCCAAGCCAACAGCGCCGGACAGCCCAACACCTTGCTGCTCACCGACATGGTGCCCGGCGTCTACCAACCCCGCACCCGCATGGACGAAGGGGCCTTGTACGAGTTGGCCGAGAGCATCAAAGCCCAGGGCATCATGCAGCCCATTTTGGTGCGCCAGCTCGACGATGCGGACGCCGCACGCCACCGCGCCGAGGGCTCCAAGCGCCCCATTTATGAAATCATCGCGGGCGAACGCCGCTTTCGTGCGGCCAAACTCGCTGGCCTGGACCAGGTGCCCGTGTTGGTGCGCGACGTTCCCAACGAGTCGGCCGCGGCCATGGCGCTGATTGAAAACATCCAGCGCGAAGACCTCAACCCGCTCGAAGAAGCCCAAGGCCTGCAACGCTTGGTCAAAGAATTTGGCCTCACCCACGAGGCCGCAGCCCAAGCCGTCGGGCGCTCGCGCAGCGCGGCCAGCAACCTGCTGCGCCTGCTGCACTTGGCCGAGCCCGTGCAAACCATGCTCATGGCAGGCGACCTCGACATGGGCCATGCACGCGCCCTGCTCAGCCTGGAGCGCGCCACCCAAATCACCGCAGCCAACCAAATTGCGGCCAAAAAACTCTCGGTGCGCGACACCGAGCAATTGGTTAAAAAACTAGGCGCTGAATTCTCCTTAACCAGCCCTAAGCCCCGCAAAGAAAAATCCCGCGACCTCAAGCGCTTGGAAGAAGAGCTGTCCGATTTGCTCACCGCACAAGTCGACATCAACGTTAAAAAACGGGTCAAGCGCCATGGCCGCATGGAAGAGATGGGCGAGGTCGTGATCCAATTTGGCTCGCTCGATGCGCTCAACGCCCTGATCGAGCGCCTGGCTCCGGGCCATAGCAGCTAAGCGCACCGTGGTATGCCCCCCAACACGCGTCCCAACACGCGTCCTAACATGCCCCAAAGCACGCCCTCCAACCTGGGCAAAAACTTGGGCAAAAACCTGGGCAACAACATGCGCCACCTAAGCCAAACCCTGCGCACCTGGCCGCTGCCCGCGGTGCTCGCCTGGGCCATGGCGTGGGGCCTGTTCCGCGGCGTATTGCAGTTCGGCGGGGCTCCCGTGCTGGCCTTGGGCTTGGGCTGCGCGGTGGGCTTGGGGTTTTCTTGGTGGGGGCGCACTTGGTGGCGCAGGGTTTGGATCGCCTCGGGCTTTCCCCTGTCCTTGGCACTGAGCGCTGGGCTGGCAGGGCAAAGCACTTTGCCGCTGTGGGGGTGGCTGGTGCCCGTTGCCGTGCTGCTGCTGATTTACCCCGTGCACGCTTGGCGCGATGCGCCCTTGTTCCCCACCCCCTCCAACGCGCTGCAAGACATGCCCCAGCACATTGCGCTGGGGGCAGGTGCCCGCGTTTTAGACGCCGGTTGCGGCGCGGGCGATGGCCTGCAAGCGCTGCGCCGGGCCTACCCGCAGGCGCAGCTGCATGGCTTGGAATTCTCCTGGCCGCTGCGCTGGCTTTGCGCCCTGCGCTGCCCGTGGGCCAGTGTGCGCCAAGGCGATATTTGGCGGGCCGACTGGTCCGGCTACGACATGGTGTACCTGTTCCAACGCCCTGAGAGCATGGCACGCGCCGTGCAGCGGGCCGCACAATTGCGCCCCGGCGCTTGGATGGTCAGCCTAGAGTTTGAAGCCAGCGCCTTGGTGCCCAGCGCGCACTATGTAAGCGCCAGCGGCAAACCCGTTTGGATGTACCAAGCCCCGCTGCGCTACCGTTAAAACCTGTGCACGCGCCAAGCCTGCGCTGCGCAGCAGAGAAGCTTTTTCACGTGAACACAAGGCCCCTGTTGCTTGCAGCGCGGCAGGTGGCGAATGTCCTTTGTGGCAATAAAATTGGTGCATCTATTGCACACGCACACCCTACTTGCCCGCATGCGGTTGAATTTTTTCCATTATGAACAAACATGAACTTGAGCAATTGGCTGAGCTAAGAATCAAAGAGGCCGCGCATTTATTGGCTGCTGGTTGTTACCAAGGCGCTTATTATTTGGCTGGATCCAGCTTGG
>JBIPME010000165.1:0-4925 GCA_044369275.1 Rhodoferax sp. | reverse complement strand
TCTTTTTAACCACCGTGGGGCGGGTGCAAACGCCCACGCTGTCCGTGGTGGTGGAGCGCGAGGAGCAAATTCGCGCCTTTGTCAGCCGCGACTATTGGGAAATTCACGCCAGCTTCCAAGCGCAAGCGGGCGTGTACCCCGGCAAATGGTTTGACCCCGCGCACAAAAAAGACGCGGCCGATGCCGAGAAAAAAGCCGACCGGCTGTGGGACTTGCAACAAGCGCAGGCCATTGCCAACGCCGTGCGCGGCCAACCTGCCGATGTGAGCGAGGAGAGCAAACCCACCACGCAGGCCTCGCCCTTGCTGTTTGACCTCACCTCGCTGCAACGCGAGGCCAATGGCAAATTTGGTTTCTCCGCCAAAACTACGCTGTCCATTGCCCAAAGCCTGTATGAACGCCACAAGGCCTTGACCTACCCGCGAACCGACTCGCGTGCCTTGCCCGAAGACTATGTGCCCGTGGTCAAGCAAACCTTCGAGATGCTGGCCAGCAGCGACATGCGCCACCTGGCCCCGCATGCGCGCAAAGCGCTGGACGAGCAGTACGTCAAGCCCACCAAACGGGTGTTTGACAACAGCAAGGTCAGCGACCACTTTGCCATCATTCCCACCCTGCAAGCACCCAGCGGCCTGAGCGACGCTGAGCAAAAACTCTACGACCTGGTGGTGCGCCGCTTTATGGCGGTGTTCTACCCCAGCGCCCAGTACATGGTGACCACGCGCATCTCTTCGGTCAAACCCGCAGGGGCCAGCGCGGGCCCTGCGCACCACTTTAAAACCGAGGGCAAGGTGCTGGTCAAGCCGGGCTGGCTGGCCATTTACGGCAAAGAAGCCGCCGCTGAAGTGGCCGACGCCAAAGAGGGCGACAAAGGGCAAAGCCTGGTCCCCGTACAGCCCGGCGAACGCGTGCCCACGCAGCAAGCCGACGTCAAAGGCCTCAAAACCCGCCCGCCTGCACGCTACACCGAGGCCACCCTGCTCGGGGCCATGGAGGGCGCGGGCAAAACCGTAGAAGACGAGGAACTGCGCGAGGCCATGCAAGAAAAAGGTTTGGGCACGCCAGCCACGCGGGCCAGCATCATCGAGGGCCTGATTGCCGAAAAATACATGGTGCGCGAAGACCGCGAGCTCATCCCCTCGGCCAAGGCGTTTCAGCTGATGACGCTGCTGCGCGGCCTGGGCGTAGAGGAGCTGTCAAAGGCCGAACTCACAGGCGAATGGGAATACAAACTCGCCCAAATGGAGCAGGGTAAACTGGGCCGCGACACCTTCATGGCAGAGATTGCACGCATGACCGAGCGCATGGTGAAAAAAGCCAAAGAGTACGACCGTGACACCATCCCGGGCAACTACGCCACCTTGGTCGCGCCCTGCCCGAATTGCGGCGGCGTGGTCAAAGAAAACTACCGCCGCTACACCTGCACCGGCGCGTCGGGCGCAGACAGCGGCTGCGGCTTTTCGTTTGGCAAATCACCCGCAGGACGCACGTTCGAGCCCGCCGAGGTGGAGCAGTTTTTGCGCGACAAAAAAATTGGCCCACTGGAGGGCTTTCGCTCCAAAGCGGGCTGGCCTTTTAGCGCCGAGATGGCCATCAAGTTCGACGAAGAAACCAAAAACTACAAGCTGGAGTTTGATTTCGGTGACGACAAAGCGGGCGAAGACAGCGGCGAGTTGGTAGACTTCTCTGCCCAAACCAGCCTGGGCGCGTGCCGCAAATGCGGGGCTGGGGTCTACGAGCATGGCAAAAATTACGTCTGCGAAAAATCCGTCCCCACCGCCGCCCAGCCCACGCCGAGCTGCGATTTCAAGAGCGGGCAAATTATTTTGCAGCAGCCCATTGAGCCTGCGCAAATGCGTAAATTGTTGGAAACTGGCAAGACCGACTTGCTCGACAAATTTGTCTCCACCCGCACCCGGCGCGCCTTCAAAGCCATGCTGGCGTGGGACCCAGAGGCGGGCAAAGTGAATTTTGAGTTTGCGCCCAGCAAATTCCCCCCGCGCAAAACAGCCTACACCGCAGCAGCTGCGGGCGCCGCGGCCAAGAAAACCCCCGCCGCAGCGGCGAAAAAAGTGGCCGCCAAAACGACTAAAGCCACCAAAACCACAAAAGTGACCAAAACCACCCCAACCACCAAAGCCCCAAAGGCCGCAAGCACCACGCCCAAAGCACCACGCCAGGCCAGCGCAGCCACCAACAAGCAGCCCAGCGCGGCGTTGGCCGCTGTCATTGGCAACGAACCCTTGGCGCGCCCCCAAGTCATTAAAAAGCTCTGGGACTACATCAAAGCCAACGGCTTGCAAGACGCGGCCGACAAACGCGCCATCAACGCCGATGACAAGCTGCTGGCCGTATTTGGCAAGAACCAGGTCACGATGTTTGAGTTGGCCGGTTTGGTGGGCAAGCATTTAAGTTAATTGGTTTTATTCACTTGCATGTACGCCAAACTTACGCGCCGTAGCATGCAAGTTATTTCATTTTATGCCAAAATATCCGAAACTTTATCATCATGCGGATCGCATTTAGCCCATATCTACAAGATATACTCGCAAAAAACACTTGGTCGGACCTACTCATCTTGGTGACGATGGGCCTAATTTTTCTCGTGATCGCAGCGCATTTGGCAGGGGTGCGATTTGGGAGTCTTCCAGCGAACCCCCTCTATTGGCACTACACCGTTATAGTTAGGGCCAAAAATTCCCCAATTACTGAGCAACGTGAGGGCGAAACCTCTCCCTCGCGGCCATACTTTTACTTTTGGGTCGCATCACTTTGCTTCCTCTTCACAAGCGCATTAGTTCTTGCCTCTCTCATATTCAGAACCTTCTAATACTCAAAAAATAAATTACACGATTTTCCACGCCCTCTCCTTCGCGCCTCAGCCGAACGAGGCGTTCAACTCGAACGCCAATACAGGCCGTGGCTTCGCCATTTTTATGGCCTGTATTGGTACCCTCCGCACTTCGTGCTCCGGCACCGGTTAACTAGGGGCGTTAACCGCCTTGCCCAACCTGAAAGTCTTTTTATGTCACCCCCCATGCGCAGCAGCAATTTAGACGACGACTCGGAGCACGCCAGCCACACGCTGGCGCAGCGCCAAGCCGCCGCGCAGCGCAGCACCTGGGTGAGTGTGGTGGTCAATTTGCTGCTGTCCATCGTGCAAATTGGCGCGGGGCTGCTCTCGCATTCGCAGGCCTTGGTGGCCGATGGCGTGCACTCTTTGTCGGACTTGGTGTCTGACTTTGTGGTGCTGTTCGCCAGCCACCACGCCAAGAAAGATGCCGACCAGGGCCACCCCTACGGGCACCAGCGTTTTGAAACCGCGGCCTCGTTGGCCTTGGGTCTGTTGCTTTTGGGCGTGGCGGCGGGCATGGTTTGGCAGGCGGTGCAAAAGCTGGAGAACCCCGGCCTGCTGGGCACGGTGCACGTGCAGGCGCTGTGGGTGGCGCTGGGTGCCTTGGTGTGCAAAGAGCTGCTGTTTCGCTACATGCTGCGGGTGGGCAAGGCGGTGAAGTCGAGCTTGTTGGTGGCCAATGCCTGGCATGCGCGCTCGGATGCGGCCTCGTCCTTGGTGGTGAGCATGGGCTTGGTGGGCAATTTGCTGGGTTACCCCTTGCTGGACCCGATTGCGGCGTTGATTGTGGGCCTGATGGTGGGGAAAATGGGCTGGCGTTTTGGCTGGGATGCCTTGCACGATTTAATGGACCGGGCCGTGGACGCCGATGAGGTGCAGGCCATTCGGCAAACCTTGGTCGACACGCCCGGGGTGCTGGGCGTGCACGATGTGCGCACCCGCAAAATGGGCGACATGATTGTGGTGGACGCCCACATTGAGGTCGATGCCACGGTCTCGGTGGAAGTGGGCCACAACATTGCCGTAGCCGCCCGCGCCGCCGTGATGCAGCGCCACCGGGTGCTCAATTTAATGACCCACGTGGACCCGGCTAACCGCCCCGACCGGGACCACGATTTGCAGCACTAAAACCCTCGCTGCTTGCAGGTAATCGCCGTGGGTTGCCGTGCACCGCAGCGGATTTACATTCAACTTGCATTCACCTTGCATCCACCGTGCATGCAACTTGCATCGAACGGCTAGGGCTGCAAACACATCACCATCGCGCCGTGCATGGCATCGCCTTGGGCTTGTTGGATGCGCTGGCGCACCTCGCTGGAGAGGCGTTCTGCCAAACGCTGCCCTAGGCTGCCGAGGATGGCGATGGGCAAGGTTTTACCAGGGTCTAGGCTGAGCATGAGCTGTTCGGTGGTTTGCACAGCCTCTTCAATGAGCTTGGCCGCCAGTGGGTCTTGGTTTGCGCAGTCGAACACCAAGGGGGCCAAATTGGCGTAGTCCGGGGCCTTGGCTTGGCAGCACCACGAGAGCATGGCAGAGGCTGAGCCCCCCGTGGCGCCCAGAATGGTTTGCACCAAGGTGCTCGGGTTTTGCTTGGTTTCTAGGGCACGCTGCGCCAACAGCATGGCCCGGCGCCCCAGCGAGGCTGCGCTGACTTGCGCACCCAAGGGGAGCTGGGCGCTCGCAATGGAGGTGCGCCGACCATCGCCATACTGGGCATGGGCCACGCTGGCCGTGCCCAGCATGACGACCGCGCCTGCGTGGCCGTTGTGTGCGCCCATGAGGGTGGTGAAGGCATTGCTTTCCAGTCGCAGATGGGTGTGTCCGGGGTTGGCATCTAAAAATTGCTGGCGCAGCGCTGGGTTTTCGGCACCCGCCAATCCCAAACCGATGATGCAGTTGCTGGTGTGCAAGGGCACTGGGGGCTGGTCAGCGCCGTTTTGCGCGGATGTTTGCGTTGACTCTGGTGTTGGTGCTTGCTCCAGCAAACCGCTGGCGGCGACTGCGCGAAAGATGGCGAGCTGGATGTTGTCCCACGCTTGGGCAATGCCTTGGCTTAAGTCGGAACTGGCGG
>JBIPME010000163.1:0-4941 GCA_044369275.1 Rhodoferax sp. | reverse complement strand
TCCCGACCCTGCAAAGCCTGCTACAGCTGCAACTGGGTTATTTGCTGATGCGCCTGTGCCTTGCGCGCGAGTCCGCATTGGCCCCTGACCAAGGCGCGGCCCGGGTTTTGGCGCATTACGAGCGCTTCAAAATGCAGATGGAACAAGGCTTTAGCCACAACCACCAAGTGCAATACTTTGCGGACGCCTTGGGCCTGAGCGTGAAAACCCTCAACCGCGCCTGTTTGGCCGCAACGGGCCACGCCACCAAAAGCTGCATCAACCAACGCATTACCCTGGAAGCCAAGCGCTTACTGGCCCACACCGATGCGGCCATTCAAGCCATTGCCATTGATTTGGGCTTTGATGACCCCACCAACTTTGTGAAATTTTTCAAACGCGAGGCCGGACTCACGCCAGGGCAATTTCGCCTCAGCCAGACCTCTATGGGCAGCGCAGCGTAGGTGCAGCAGCGAGTGCAGCCGCCACGCTCAAAAACCCAGCGCCTCCCAAACCCGAATGGCGGCGTACGCATCATTGGCTGCGTACAGCAGTTGCGATTCACTCAAGCGTTCATTGGCCCAGTTGCTGGTGGCGGCTTTTTTGGACTTGCTGAAACGCTGGTTAAACAACACCGCCACGGCAGCTTTAACGCCCATGTCTTTGCGGTAACCGCGTTCACGAAAGACGGTGTTGAGCTCCACAATGCCTTGGGGTTGCACGCCCAGTTTGTGCACGATGCGTGTGCGGTCGTCCCCCAGACCGAAGCCCGCTTTGGCGATGCCGGGCCGGGCCAACAACGCGCTTGCGATGGCGCGGCATTGTGGCTCGTGTAACTGGAACACCCAAGCCCTTTGTGGCGTGGACAGTTGCAAAATGTGCGGCCCTTCAGACTGCTCGCCCACGCGAAAGGTGGGCTTGGATTCGGTGTCAAACCCCCAGGCACGGGCCTGCACCAGCGTGTCATGCGCCAAGCGCGCTTGCTCGCCGGTGCGCACCAAGGTAATGCGCTCAAGACCTAGCCGCTCAAAGGGCGGGAGGAGGGCGATGGCTTCTTTGTCGGGGGTGTTGCGGCGCGTTTGCATGGGGTTTGAATAAGGTGCTTGGGCTGGAAAAGCGGGGGGTAATAAAGCAGGTTGAAGCGCGAATGTGCTGCGTAGAGCTTACCTGCGGTGGCGCTGGCATGGATTCACCCCATTGTTAAATGGTTCCTGAGCGGGTTTTTGATCTGGTTTGACCTAGTTCCTGACCTGGTTCCTGG
Organism: Rhodoferax sp.; assembly: GCA_044369275.1. Taxonomy (GTDB): domain Bacteria; phylum Pseudomonadota; class Gammaproteobacteria; order Burkholderiales; family Burkholderiaceae_C; genus Allorhodoferax. Next base: position 3,701 of record JBIPME010000163.1, on the reverse strand, counting down.
GCGGTTTGCTTTGTCTTGGCTGGATTGTGGCATGGTGAGCGATTGCGCACGGTGCCCCCACTTTCATGCAACAGTGCGCAGCTCAAACTGGCGTTGCGCAAACGCCCACACCATTTTGGATGCATCGGGCCCTTTGGGGTCCGAATAGGCTTGTGACGCCACCCCTCCACTCCAGGCGTGGCCCAATCCACTGATTTCGTTCAGTGTGACCTGCAAACGCCCAGCTGCGAACCAGTCCATTGTGGTCGCGGCATAACGTTTTCCACGACGAACTACGCGCGCGGCTTGGGGTTGCGCTTGGGAATGCGCGGCCCACTGCTGCGCGGCGCGCAGTCCATTGGCGCTTGCGACGACGTGGTCGGCACTGCCTTGAATGACCAGCAATGCGGGCAGGACCAGCCCATCCATACGGGCCAGTCGGATGGGGCTGTCATAGCGTCCACGCATGGCGGCCAGAGCTGAAGCTGACGAGTTGGCAGAAACGGGCTCTATACCTGAATGCATCACCACGGCGGCAAACCGGCTTGGAAACTGCAGCGCCGTCCATGCTGCCATGCTGGCGCCGGCAGACATGCCTGCGATGGCGACGCGTGCCAAATCAACGCCATGCAAACTGCTCACGTGATCGATTGCAGCCAGGATGCTGGCAGCTTCTAGTTGGGCGCGTCCATTGCGTTTTTGAAACCAATTCCAACAGCCTAAAGGATTGGCGTGGCGATCTTGCTCTGGGTAGAGCACCATAAATCCCAAACGTTTGGCGAGCAGATGCATCCGGGCGCTGGCCGAAAAGTCCACCGCACTTTGGTCACAACCATGCAGCATGACCAAGAGTGGATGCAGCGCCGTTTTTGACAGGTTGGCAGGCCTGTAAAGACGGTAGTGCCGCAGGCCTGTGGGACTCAAGGCCGCGCCCACGCTCCAGCCATTTGCTGTCGTGGCCATTCTTGGTTTTTTGGGTTTTTGGGGTTTTCTTGGCGCAGCCTTAGACGCCACCGCCAAGCGCAACACCCGTTTGCCCGCAGTCGCTGTGAGACGCGCTATCCGGCGCGTTTGTTGCTCGGTCATTCGCGCCAACAGATTCCAGCTTGAACGCCGAGCCATCAGCGTTAAGACCTCAGGTGAGGTTGCGGCCTGTTGGCATGCATGGCTTGCCAGGGAGGTGCCATCATGATTTGGAACCTTGACTTTGCATGAAGACGGCTTCGCGCTGGGGGTGTCGGTGCAGTGAAAGGGCTTGGATGAATGAATCCAGCAGCGCAGTGGTGTAGGTTTTACCGATGATCAGACCGGGATCGATGCCACCCGTCGCCCCTTTCGCGCCTTGCGCCCCTTGTAAGGGCAATTGGGCAGACGCGAGCAAGGTTTGTGAGGCGCCCAACACCAGCAGGGTTTTTCCATGGCGGTAGGCGTCCAAGATGTAGTCGAGCGTGTGGTGGTCGTTGGCCAAATTCTTCACGGCTTCCTCACCATCGGGCAGCATCAGGGCATCAAACAAAAAGCCGGGTTCATTTTCAAGCGATGCATCCGCGATGATCGCCACTTGATCACTTGTTTTGACTTCGCCAATGCGTGGTGCCACGAAACAGGGCGCTGCCCCTTGTGCAACCAGTGCGCCATGCACAGCAACTGCGCTTTGTCCTACCATGCCATTGGCCGCCAGTATGGCGATTTTGAGCCCTGCGATGGAGCCGTGCCCGGGGCGGGCGGTCAGCGACAGCACGGGAGACAGTGCAACTTCTGGCTTGGGGGGCTTGGCCAATGCCAAAGGCATGGCGGGTGGCAGGGTTTGCAGCCCCAAGCCATCGGCCACTTGCTGGGCCAGTGCTTGCGACACGTTGCGCAAGGATGACACCATGCGCAGGCGAATTGCAGGCACCGTCAACTTACTCAACTCAAAGCGGAAGGCTGCGGCAATGTGCGCCTGCTCCACCGGTGTCTGGCTGTTGAAAAACAATTGGGCCTGGGTGTAGTGGTCGGCAAACTTTTCCGGCTTGCCTCGCAATTTCGAATGCAAGTCTTTGGCCTCTAAGCGCTCAGGTACCGTGACAAAGCCTTGACCCGCCCCCGCCTGAAAGGGACACCCGCCACCCAGTGAATTGGGCTCATAGGACACACGCCCGCGTGGAATGGCTTGGCGGTGCATGCCGTCGCGCTGGTTATTGTGGACTTGTGCAACGGGGCTGTTGATGGGCAGTTCGTGAAAGTTAGGACCCCCCAGCCGTGAAATTTGCGTGTCCACGTAGGAGTGAATGCGCCCGGCCAGCAAAGGATCGTTTGAGAAATCAATGCCTGGGATGACATGGGCTACACAAAACGCCACCTGTTCGGTTTCTGCAAAAAAATTGTCCGGGTTGCGGTTCAAGACCATGCGCCCTACCAAAGTAACGGGCACCAACTCTTCAGGAATGAGTTTGGTGGCATCGAGAACATCGAAACTGAATTTGGCGGCTTGCTCTTCGGTGAAGATCTGCAGTCCCAGTTCCCATTCTGGGAATGCGCCCGACTCGATACGCTCCCACAGATCACGGCGGTGGTAATCGGGATCAGCACCTGAAATTTTCACCGCCTCATCCCACACCAACGAGTGCGTGCCAAACTTCGGCTTCCAGTGGAACTTCACAAACACCGATTCGTTTTGTGCATTGACCATGCGGTAGGTGTGCACGCCAAAGCCTTCCATGGTGGCGTAACTGCGGGGAATGGCACGGTCACTCATCGCCCACATCAACATGTGGGTGGACTCCGGCATCAACGAAACAAAGTCCCAAAAGGTGTCATGCGCGCTCGCAGCCTGCGGCATCTGGTGATGTGGTTCAGGTTTGACGGCGTGGATGAGGTCTGGGAACTTGATGGCATCCTGTATGAAGAAAACTGGCATGTTGTTGCCCACCAAGTCCCAATTGCCCTCATCGGTATAGAACTTGACGGCAAAGCCACGCACATCGCGCGCCGTGTCCTTGGAGCCACGTTCACCCGCCACCGTAGAAAACCGGACAAAAACTGGCGTCTTCTTGCGCGCCTCTTGAAACGGTGCCGCCCGGGTTACCTGCGTCAAGGCGTCATAGCATTCAAAAAAGCCGTGCGCCCCTGACCCTCTGGCATGGACAATGCGTTCCGGGATTCGCTCATGGTCGAAATGCGTGATCTTCTCGCGCAAAATGAAATCTTCCAGCAAGACCGGTCCACGCAACCCATCCTTGAGGGAGTGTTGGTTGTCGCTGATGGCAACGCCTTGGTTGGTCGTCAACATTTGCCCGCCCGAATCCACGCGCACACGCTCAAGTGACCCGATACCCGCATTCATGCCCTCGACGGCTATGCCGCCTGTCTTGGGCGTATCAAGGTGCTCGGTCAGGGTACTGCCGGTGGGCAGCCTTGATTCGGGATTTGTGGTCTGCCCCGCTTTCGGATTGCGAGCATTGTCAAGGCCATGCTCCAAAGCTTGATGGGCGTTGAACGGCATCGCCGCTGCGAGCTTGTCCGTTTGCAACGCTTTTTCAGCGGCAGTGGCTTGCGGGCTTGCGTTGGAAGAACTTTTACGATTGCTTTTAGTCATGTGAATAAACCGCCATTTTTAAAGTTTCTAAAGTTTCGGAACTAAATAGAGATGAAAATCTCAAACTTATCGAAAAATCAAGGCAAGCAGGATGATGATCGGGATTGGAATGCCGATCAGATACAAAAGTAATGAGCGCATGTTT
>JBIPME010000162.1:0-4948 GCA_044369275.1 Rhodoferax sp. | reverse complement strand
ACGTCCATGATCTCGAAAATCGTGGTCAAGGCCACATGGTGGTCCAAGGGGTCTTCCCGCAGGACCAAAGTTGATAAACGCAAAAAAAGATGCTCTAACCTGAGGTAAGTGCGGATGCGTTCGTTAAAAGGATATTCGTAAAGTATCACGCTGGATTTTCCATATTACGAATCATAGCCCGAAGTGTTTAGTCAGTTGAAGCACTTGCAAAGCTAAGGCATCTAAATCCACGTTTCCATTACAAATTACGGCATCTGCCGCAGCCAGTCTGCGCGCACGCGGTGCTTGCGCATGGATGATTTTCAGAATCTCAGATCGGGATAAACCACTCCTACGCGCTACCCGCTCAATTTGGGTAGATTCACTACAATCAACCACCAAAACACGGTCTAAAGTTTGCCTCCAGTGCGCAGACTCCACCAAAAGTGGAATGTCGTACACAATACACGAGCCCCCCGCCTGCTCTGCCTGTTGGGCTTGGTGCGCTATTTCCCGCACTACCAAGGGGTGAATAATGGCCTCAATCTGTTGTTTGGCTTGCGAGTTGCTAAAAACTAACGCCCGCATACGCTGGCGGTCCATACCGCCCTGTGCGTCCACAGCCTCAGGGCCAAAAACAGATTGGATTTCTGCCATCGCGCCACCACCTGGGGCGGTCAGGCTTCTGGAAATCGCATCGGCATCAATCACCGCAGCACCGTGCTGGCGCAACATCGCGCAAACCGTGCTTTTGCCAGATCCAATACCCCCCGTTACACCCCAATGCAAGGCACGCTTCGGTACTGAGTCGGGTTCACCCATAGGTTTGTACAAACTTAAAGTCCCACAATATGGCGCAAAGCTTGCGGCCCCATGACCAAGGCCGCCATGCCCGCGCCTGCCAAAAAGGGGCCAAATGGAATGTACCCGCCTTCACGCAAATTTTTACGCAGCTTCATTCCAACGCCCACCATGACGCCGATGACGGAGGCTAACAAAATGATGGGTATCAAGGTTTGCCAGCCAAACCAAACCCCTAAAGCGGCATAGAGTTTGAAGTCCCCGTAACCCATGCCTTCTTTGCCCGTAATGAGTTTGAAAGCCCAGTACACGCTCCACAAAGACAGGTAACCCGCCACGGCACCCCACAGTGCAGCATCCAAGCTCACAGGTATCCAATGCAAGGCGGATGCCACCAGACCCAGCCACAGCAAAGGCAGCGTCAAATCATCGGGCAACAAGGTGGTGTCCCAGTCAATCAAGGCCAACGCCAGCAGCACCGTCGCAAAAGCGCACCAAGCCATGCCGGTTGCGTTGGCACCAAAACGCTGGATGCAAAAATAAAAAATACCCGCCGTTGCCAGCTCAACCAGCGGGTAACGCAGGGCAATCGGGGCTTTGCATTCGGAACATTTCCCACGCAGGAAAACATAGCTAATCACCGGAAGGTTTTCGTACCAGGCAATGGCATGTCCGCAGTGCGGGCAGCGTGAACGCGGAACCATGAGGTTGAAAGCGGGGGTCTCTGGCACAGGCTGGCCCAGATGCAACGCACTGTCGCGCGCCCATTGGCGCTCCATCATTTGCGGCAAACGGTGCACCACCACGTTCAAAAAACTGCCGATTAGGAGCCCCAATACCGTAAAAACCGACAAATCCACCCAAGCTTCTGCGTAAAACATTAAACCACCTGTCCGAGTTTGAAAATAGGCATGTACATAGCGATCACAATGCCGCCAATAATCGTGCCCAATATGGTGATGATGATGGGCTCCATCAGGCTGGAAATACCCGCCACCATGTCGTCGACTTCTGCCTCATAAAAGTCCGCGCATTTTCCCAGCATGTGGTCCAAGGTGCCAGACTCTTCGCCAATCGCCGACATTTGCAAGACCATGGAGGGAAACAGGTCCACATTGCGCATGGCCGCGGTCAAGTCTGTGCCGCTTGCCACTTCTTGTTGAATTTTGACCGTTGCCTGCTCGTACACAATGTTGCCAGCGGCCCCGCCGACCGAGTCCAAGGCCTCTACCAGCGGCACGCCCGCCGCAAACATGGTTGACAAAGTGCGGGTCCAGCGGGCTATGCACGATTTTTCAACCAAGATGCCAAAGATAGGCAGCTTGCGCAACAGACGGTCCATGAAAAACTGCACCCGAACATCACGCTTCCACGCCTCCAAGAAAAAGTAAATGCCAAAGCCTAAGCCGCCAAAAATCAGGTACCAATAACTGATAAACACATCGCTCATCGCCATCACCACCAAGGTCGGCCCAGGCAACTCGCCACCGAAAGAGGAAAAAACATCTTTGAATGCGGGAATGACCTTGATCATGATGACCGACACCACCACAAAAGCCACCACCAGCACGGTGATGGGGTACATCAATGCAGATTTGATTTTGGATTTGATGGCTTCGGTTTTTTCCATGTAGACCGCCAACCGGTCTAGCAGTTGCTCCAAAATACCCGCCGCCTCACCCGCCTCGACCAGGTTGCAATAGAGCACGCTGAAGTAAAGGGGGTGTTTGCGAAAAGCCGTGCTCAGCGAGGAGCCCGTCTCCACATCGGTGCGGATGTCATTGAGCAAGCGCGTGACATTGGGGTTGGGGTTGCCCCGGCCGACGATGTCGAACGATTGCAGCAAGGGCACACCGGCCTTCATCATGGTGGCGAGCTGGCGTGTAAAAACCGCAATGTCTTTGGGCTTGATCGATTTGCCCGAGCGCATGCGCCGCTTTTTGATTTTGACGGGCACCACCCCTTTGCGACGCAAACTGGTTTTGACTTGGTTTTCATCGCTGGCACGGATCTCCCCGCGCACCAGCTTGCCACCCTTGTCCTTTCCCTCCCACTCAAATACGGCTTCTGTGGCAAGGGCGATTTTGGTTTTTGGTGTGGCCATAAGAAGTTGCTACGCTGTTGTTATTCGTTGGTAACCGCCAACACTTCTTCGAGTGAGGTCAGTCCCTGTTTGATTTTTTGCAAGCCCGACTGGCGCAAGGAGCGCACCCCATCGCGCTCGGCCTGGGCTGCAATGTCCAGCGCACTGCCATCGCGCAAAATGATTTTTTGAATTTCTTCGCTGATCGGCATGACTTGGTAAATACCTACGCGCCCTTTGAACCCCAGGTTGCAATTGGCACAGCCAACGGGGCGGTAAGGTTTCCAAGAGCCATCTAAATCTTGGGCCTTGAACCCTGCACTTTGCAACACGTCCAAGGGGGTGTCCACCGGCACTTTGCATGACGCACACAAGCGCCGCGCCAAACGCTGCGCCGTAATCAGGATGACGCTGGTGGCGATATTAAAAGGCGCAATCCCCATATTGCGCATGCGCGTCAAGGTGGTGGGGGCGTCATTGGTGTGCAGCGTAGACAGTACCAAGTGGCCTGTTTGCGCCGCTTTGATCGAGATATCGGCCGTCTCCAAGTCGCGGATTTCTCCGACCATGATGATGTCGGGATCTTGGCGCAAAAACGACTTGAGCGCGGCTGCAAACGTCAGGCCAGCCTTTTCGTTCACATTGACTTGGTTCACCCCGGGCAGGTTAATTTCCGAAGGGTCTTCCGCGGTGGCAATGTTGACACCCGGCTGGTTGAGCATGTTCAAGCAGGTGTAGAGTGAAACCGTCTTGCCCGATCCCGTGGGCCCGGTCACCAAAACCATGCCGTAGGGCCTGCCAATGGCATGCAGCAAGCGCTCTTTTTCTTGCGGGTCGTAACCCAGCGCATCGATACCCAATTTGGCACTGCTGGGGTCCAAAATACGAATCACGATTTTTTCACCAAACAAGGTCGGCAAGGTGCTCACCCGAAAGTCAATCACCCGGTCCGCCCCCATGTTGAGCTTCATTTTCCCGTCTTGCGGGATGCGTTTCTCGGAGATGTCCATGCGCGAAATCACTTTGATACGCGATGCCAGCTTGTCTTTAATCGAGATCGGTGGACTGGCAATCTCTCGCAACTCCCCGTCTATGCGAAAACGCACGCGGTAATTGTGCTCGTAGGGCTCAAAATGCAAATCCGATGCCCGCATGTTGAAAGCGTCGAGCAGCATTTTGTGCAAAAAACGCACCACCGGCGCATCGTCCACCTCGCTCATGCTCTGCGTGACGGGAACCACCGGGGCCACCATGTCAGACTCTTCAAACTTGAACTCTTTCGCCAGCGCTTGGCTTTGCGATACTGCTGCAGCCGCTGAAGCCACCGAGGCCGCTGAAGCCATAGGGGCAGCCGCAGCGACCGATGGTGCATTGGGCACCACACTGTCAATCAGGCGTGCCAATTTGGCGTACTCAACGACCACGCACTCTTGGCTGAGTTGGGTGGCGAATTTGACCTTTTCTAGCGCCCGCTGGTCCGAGGGGTCAGCCACCGCAATGATTAAGCGGCTGCCTCTTATGCTGAGCACCAAGATCTGGCAGGTTTTACAGATTTGCGGGTCTAACACCCCTTTAGGCAGGCGTTCTGGGTCTATGGCATCCAAGTCCATCAAGGGCAACACAAACGCACGGGCAATGGTTCGGGCCAGTTCAGCGTCGGGAATGAGTGCCAACTTAGACAGTTCCCTGATGAAACTCGACTGTTTTTCTAGCGCTTTTTTATTAATTTCCTCTGCCATAGGCTGGCGCAATTTGCCAGCGGAGACCAGGGCCTTGGCAAGACCTGGCAGTGAACCCGAAACTGAGTCTTTCGGATTAGCGTCGATTAAAGTGGCCATACCATGCTAAAAATGAAGAGGAATAGTTTTTAAACAATTTTTACGATTGAAGTTTGCACCCAACGGCGTCTTCCTTATGAGACCTTAGGCATTGCACACACGATTTCCAGTAAGGCTAAAAACAGTAACACGCAGGCACCTCGGAGGATGCGGGTTCGCAGTGCAAACGCTGAGGGCCTTGCTTGCACTTCGACGCTGAATCCCGAAAGCGATGCCCTAGTTTATTACGATTCAGCTGCGAATTGTG
>JBIPME010000161.1:0-4977 GCA_044369275.1 Rhodoferax sp. | reverse complement strand
AGTGGCAGTCTAAAAAACCAAATCTGGAAGTTAAGCTCCCCCTGCCCCACTGGGGTAGGGGGTTGGGGGGTGGGGCGTTAGAGAGAAAAAACATAGGACATTCCCAAACCCAAAAAAACCAAAAAAACCCAACCCTAAGCCAAAAACCCCCTCTCCCCCGCCTCAATCAACTGCCAAGCCACCGCCTCACGCGCCAAGCCCGGCATGCTCAACAACGGCACCGACTCACCCGCCACCACAAAAGACTGCAACCGCCAAGCATCCGTAAACCGCGTGGTATCGCTCAAGGGCGCACAGCGCGGCAAAGTGTGAAACAAGGCATGCTGGTCATCGCGCACATAAGGCTGCCAAACACCGCTGGTAGGGCAAGTCTCACCGTTGTTGCAGCGGCTGGCACTGCTGGGCGCAGGCGGCATGGCGCGAATGCTGCGCACCGTGCCTGCGCGGGCCAACCAATCAACCAAAGGCGGCAAAGGCTGGGCTTGGCCCAAGAACTGCCACACCACCTCCAGATGGTCCTCCTCGGTGGTGAAGGCCAAGGTTTTGGCGGTGGCACCGTACAAATGCAAAGCCTCACCGGCCTTGTAAAACAGCGGGGGCAGGCCCTCTACCTCCTTTTGGCGAATGGCCTCGAGTTGGCCGTTTTTGTAAGGGTCTAGCTTGAAAGAGTAGACGCTGCGGACTTGGTAATAACCGTCGTAGAGGGCGCGCTCGATGTACAGCGTGCCCTTGTTGTCATTGGCAAACACTCCGTGGTAGCCCCTAAAAGGTTTGGTTTGCGGCGAGTACTTGAGTGGAACGATGTGGTGGCCTGCGGGAATAAAAGTGCGGTCGCGTGCGCTGTGGGCGGGCAGCGCGGGGTAGGCGGGCGCGGGGCGCACGCCGATGGCGGATTGCACCAAACTCTTGGTGTCGCCGTCCCAGCGGGGCAGCTCTGCGGGGGGCAGGGGCAGGATGCGGTCTAGGTTCGGAAAGCGCAGGTCGGGGTTGCGTAGCAGGGCTTTGTTGAGTGCTCTGTAGCGTTGGGCGCGGGCTTTGTCGACGCGGTGGTCTACGAGGGGTTTGCCGTTATCAAAGGCGACGAATAAAGAGCCCGCAGCGGGCTGGTGGCCAAACTTGACCGCGGCGTGCAGGGCTTGCAAGGCTTTGGTGTAGTCTTCGTCGAGTTCGGGGTCATTGCCATTGAGGGCTACGCCGAGTTCATACGCGGCTTTGCCATTGCCTTGGGCCATGCCGCACTCCAGCATTTGCAGGGCAATTTTGCGGTTGGCCCACCTGCCACGCCTGGTGTCGTCGTAGCTGGCGGCGGAAACCGAGCCTATGTGGGCCATGGAATCAGGGTTGCCCATGTCGGCAGCGAGCTGCCAAAACGCCCAAGCGCGGTCTACGCTGGCCTTGACGCCCCGGCCCTCGGCGTGCAGGGTGCCCATCAAGTCAAAGGCGGCGGGAATGCCTAGGCGCATGGCGTCTTCGGTGAGCAACACGGCGCGTTCGGTGTCGCGCTTAACATGGAAGGGGCCTTCGCCGTCGCCACGGGCATAAATGCTGGCGAGGTTGAGCATGGCTTTCCAGTGTTTGCGCTCGGCGGCTTTTTGCCACAGGGCGGCGGCTTTGGGGATGTCGCGATCTTCGTAGTACACACCATAGCTGCTCAGGGCCATGCCCTCTTCAAACCAAGCCTGGGCCTGAGAGTCAATGGGGGGCACTTTACTGGCCTCGTGGGTGCAGCTAAAGCTGCTGCGGTGGGGGTTGAATGCGGTCAGGCGCATGTTGCGGGGGAGTTCTTGCATGGCGTGGGCGGGGGGTAAAAGTTGAATAAACAGGGTTAGAACAAACAAAGTGATGCACAAGGTGCTTAGCAGCGCTAGGCGCGCGCGCAATGGGGTAGGGGTTTGCATGGGGTCTTGCATGGAATTAGCCTAGGCGCAGCCAGCTGGTGCGTGCGTCCAAAAAAGGGACCAGTAAGCCCTCAATGGCTTTGCCAGCATCTTGTGCTTTGCTGTTGTTTTCGATCAAATCTAGCCAATTTTCAATGGTCTTTTCCAAACCCCTCCCCTTCGCCTCAGCGCCCCCATTCAACGCTGCGCCAGCGAGATTGCCCCAAACTCTTTGGCGCAGGGTTGCAGCTAGACCAGAATCATCGCAGCCGACATTGATTTCGCTGTCAGAGTAGTAACTGCGCAGATTCATATTGGCGCTGCCCAAGGTCACAAAACTGTCGTCCGTAATGACCAGCTTGCTGTGGATGTAGACCTCTTGGTAGAGATCCTTCTTTGTCGCTTGCAACTGCGCGGTGATGCGCTTGCTGGGCTGGGGCGGCGCGCCTATGCTGCCGCGTTTGACCCAGCGCTCGTACTTGTCTTTGTAAATGAGCATCTCGGCATCGTAGGCCTTGCGTGCTGCGATGTAATCCTTATAAGCACGCTCTGCATCCTCAATAGCGGTTTTATTAAAACTGCACAAACAGGCCAAAAGCGGTCGCATAGCGTACTGACCATTTGGATTGGTTAATTGGGCTGGAATGGTTTCATCCGCTGTGCCCCCGCCAGAGGCAAGGTAACTCTGGGCAACCTTTGAGAGTGATTGTGGGCTTTCGTAATTTGAACTATTTTGTTGCATGTTCCTAATCTCTGTCTCAATAATCTCGGCTTGCTTAGGCATGCTGCTGCCATAGCCGAGTTCTGTAATCGCATCGTGCATGCGCGGAATCATTCCATTTTTTTCAGGTAGACAGGTAATCACCATCACATGCAGCATAGGGACTTCAGTTTGTGGCGTGTTCCCAGCCCTATGCCCCTTGACGTACTTGCTGCGCTCTTTTTTAAGATGCTGTAAAAAAGGCGCGTACTGGAAATACTGATTTTCGATATACAAGTAATTGCGTGCACTACTGGCAATTTGGTAATACATGCGCTCAATCGTGCGCTCTTTAACAGAGGGCTCGGTGCGCACAATCTGGGCGCTGCTGCGCGGGTAGGGCAGGCCCTTGGTAAGGTGAGGGGGCGGTTTTTTGGGGTCGTTGTCGCGCTCAATAGGTTTGGGCGCATTTTTGTTCCAAGCATCGCTGAAATTTTTGCTGACCATGACCAAACACTCGCCTTGCAAACGGCTGGCGTAGTCGCGCAAAGGCGGCACCGGACTGGTGGGGGGGCTGTTTTCGAATTGTCTAGCGCGTCTGGGGTCATTAAACAGGTGCTCCTCGGTGTCCCAATAATTGGTGACGCTGTTCAAGCCCATTACGTAGCCTACGGGCGCCTTCTCGCTGTTCTCGTAGTCAATGAGAATGGTTTTTTGGTGGTGAGTGCCCGCGAGTAGCAAACCCAAATACTCAACAGAAAACCCACTGATTGGGGTGGTATGGAGGGCTGGTTTGATGTCTTTTGACACGTTATCGCGCACTACAAGCTCTATGCTGACTTGCTCTTTCTCCTGCTTCACCTTGTCCGTGAGCAACTGGTAGAAAGCGATATTGGCGGCTTCTCGGCGCAAGCTACGCTCATCCTCTGAGAGCTTGTCGCCACTGCCCGGGGTGAAGAGTTGGAGTAACTCTTCGGTGTTGACTTTGCCATTGGTGAACAGTCTAAGCATGGCCCCTGTGAGGCTGTCTTGGTAGCCAGGCATGTTGTGTACAAAATTATTCTCCAAGAATTTGTAGTACCAACACAAAATCCGCACCTTCACGCGCTTGCCATCATTGAACTTGCCCGTAGCGGCACCGTACAAAAGACTGGCCCAAGTATCGCCCCGTGGCCAATGCGTGGCCTTGTCTCGGATCAACTCCATGCAGGGGTCAAAGCCCCAGCAGACGATGTCGATATTGGTGGTGGCCGCGCGGATGTCTTCGGCGATTTTCTCAAAGGACTCCTTGCCACACACAAAATACTGCACCGTGTTGTAGTGGAACACGGGTGCCATGGCGTCGGCTTCGTCCTCCAGAAACCATTGCTTGCTGCCCGTGGCGCGGCGGGTCTCCAGTGACATGGGGATTGTGTCTTTGACTTGGGTTTTAGTGGATGCGGGTGGTGCTTCGGTGGTGGACATGGTAGTGTGGTGAATAAAGTTAATCGAAACGTGAAATACGAAACCTGAAATGCGAAACGTGGTACGCCTTAGGCCTTAGGCCTCTTGGCTTGGTAAAACTCATCGTTGCGCTTACTCGAATCGCCCTGCGCGGCCCTAAAACCTTGTGCCGTGGCCTTCTTTGGAATGGAATCCAGCGCTTTGTGTACATCGAGCGCATACAGCCGCCCATCGGCCAACTTAACCGTGTACTGCGTGGTGGCCGGATCGTGGTCCTTAATCACCACCTGCCCCAGCGCATCCGTGACGCCCTTGGCCACCTGCGCGCCGCCTTTGAGCAGCGTATACGGCTCATGGGGCACGGGCGCGCCGTCTTGCGCGTGGGCCAACAGCGTAAACAGCAAATCGCCCTTGGGCTTATCCTCCTTGAGCGTGCCGCTGTAGTTGGGCAACACCGGCACTGGCATGCTCTGCCCCGGCTTGAACCCATACCCCGCCGCATACACCACCCAGCGCCCCTTGGTCCCGGTGGTGATACTCCCATCCCAGCGCCTAAAACTCCCCGCGCCGTTGACCACCACCTTGGACTTGGCCTCAATCTCAATCTCCTGACTGGTCTGCACAATATCGACCTTGGCGCGCAACAGCAGGCTTGACTTCACCGCCTGCAACTCCAGCTTGCGGCCAAACGCGGTCAGGCGCAGACCGCCCTTGAACGCGAACAGGCGAATCGACTCGCGTGCGCTCACCGCCACGCTGTCGCCCGCGCTCAGGCCCACATGCCCGGCGCTGCTGATAGCGTGGTGGTTCTCGCTGTACTGCTGGGTGGACTCGCGCGCGGTGGTGGCGATGCCCGCAGCACCGGAGACCAACACATGCGGCTCGGCCAACTCGGGGAACGGTTTGGGCAGGCCTGGGGCTGTGTCTTTGGCGGCGGCCTTCACCACATCTTTTGCA
>JBIPME010000160.1:0-4996 GCA_044369275.1 Rhodoferax sp. | reverse complement strand
GCACGGGTGCCCGAGGCGTGGCGTTTGGTGACACTTCCAACCGTGCGGACGCCTTGGAGTTGCGTTATATGGCAGCCAATGCCGATGTTCGGGTCAATGATTTGCTAACCACCAGCGGCGTTGATGGTGTTTATCCGCCTGGCTTGCCAGTGGCGAAAGTTGAAAAAATTGAACGTAGCGTCAACACCATTTTTGCCCGCATTTACTGCAGTCCGCTCGCCTTGGTGGGGGGGGCCAGCCAAGTCATGGTATTGGACCCTTTAAGCGCCCAAATCACGCCCAGGCCCATGGCACAGCCAGCCGCTGCTGGCAACAATATTCGCGGAATCGAGGGTCGATGAACGCGTTCAATTTTTGGAAGTGGCCCCAATGATCATGCGCCAAGGGCAGCAACTTTTGCTGCCTGCCAAACCTTTTTTCATTTGGGGTACGCTGCTTGCAGCCTTGCTGTTGAACATGCTGCTCAACATGGGTTTTTTGGGGGGCGCACCTTGGGCCCCCGATCTGCTGGCCGTTGTTTTGGTGTTTTGGACTGTGCACCAGCCTTTGCGTGTGGGCATTGGCGGCGCGTTTGTATTTGGTTTAATCATGGATGTTCACAACGCAGGGCAACTGGGCCAACATGCCATGGCCTATACCGTGTTGAGCTACTTTGCGATCACAATCCACCGCCGATTGCGTTGGTTTAATGTCTTTTCTCAAGCTGCCCAAGTGGCCCCCCTGTTTTTAGCGGCCCATACCGTAGTGCTGCTCTTGGGGTGGCTTACAGGCAAGAGCTATCCAGGTTGGAGCATTTTCCTAGCCCCTCTGCTAGAGGTTTGTTTGTGGCCGATTGCAAGCATGATTTTGCTAGCGCCTCAACGACGCGCCCCCGATCCTGATGTAAACCGCCCTCTGTAACTATGACGGAATTACGCAATGTAGAAGTCGACCTGGCACGTTTTCGCTCCCGTGTTTTGGTGCTGAGTTTGGTGGTTTTATTGTTTTTTGGTTTGCTGGTTTTGCGCCTGCTGTATTTGCAAGTCTGGCGCCATGAAGACCTGCGTGCGCAGGCCGAGAGCAACCGCACCGCCGTGGTGCCCATTGTGCCCAACCGTGGGTTGATTGTGGACCGCAATGGCATTGTGCTGGCCAGCAACTACTCGGCTTACACCTTGGAAATCACGCCTTCTAAGAGTGGGCCTTTGGACGCCACGTTAGATGCCTTGTCCCATGTGGTTGAAATCAACCCGCGTGATCGGCGTCGTTTCAAAAAGCTGCTCGAAGAGTCTAAAAACTTTGAATCCCTGCCCATCCGCACCCGCCTCACCGACACCGAAGTTGCGCGCTTTGCGGCGCAGCGTTTTCTGTTTCCAGGCGTTGAAATCAAAGCCCGCTTATTCAGAAACTACCCCTACGCAGACCTGGCCAACCATGTCATTGGCTACATAGGCCGGATTAACCAAAAAGAAAAAACCACGATTGATGCGGGCGACGATCAAGCCAATTACCGGGGTACGGACTACATTGGAAAGCAAGGCATAGAGCAAAGCTTCGAGAGCGAATTGCACGGCGTGACGGGTTTCGACCAAATTGAGACCTCGGCGGGCGGGCGGGCGGTGCGCAAGCTGTCGAGTACCCCAGCCACACCTGGCAATATGGTCGTGGTCTCTATCGATATCAAGCTGCAAAAACTAATTGAAGATATGTTCGGTGAACGGCGCGGGGCCTTGGTGGCGATGGACCCTAAAACCGGTGAGGTACTGGCCTTTGTGAGCAAACCCTCGTTTGACTCCAATCTGTTCGTAGAAGGCATTGACCAAGAAAACTGGCAAATGCTCAACGAGTCTCCCAATAAACCGTTGCTCAACCGTGCTTTGCGTGGCACTTACCCCCCCGGCTCCACCTACAAGCCTTTTATGGCCTTGGCCGCTTTGGAAACCGATACGCGCGCGGCCAATACCATCATCAACGATCCGGGTTTCTACATGTTTGGTGGCCACCGTTTTGGTAGCCCTGAGAACGAGCGTGGGGGGGCCATGGACATGCACCGCGCCATCGTCGAGTCCAGCAATGCCTATTTTTATTCTTTGGCCAATGAGTTGGGCGTGGACACCATGCATGACTTCATGAAACGCCTTGATTTTGGCCAGATTACGGGTATTGACATCCAGGGCGAGGTGCGCGGAATTTTGCCCAGCCAAGAATGGAAGCGCCAGTATTACAAAATGCCAGACCAAAAAAAATGGTATGCGGGTGAAACCATTTCTTTGGGCATTGGCCAAGGCTACAACAGCTTTACGATGCTGCAGTTGGCGCAAGCGACCTCTATACTGGCCAACAATGGGGTTAAAAACCCCCCACGCTTGGTGATTGCCACCCAAAATTCAACCACCCATGTACGCACGCAAATTCCAAAAGCTGCGCCCCAAGACCTGCAATTCAAACCTGAGCACCTTGAAGTCATTCGCAAAGCCATGGCCGATGTGACCCAAATGGGCACCTCAACCCGCGTCTTTGCGGGGGCCGGCTACCTCAGCGCTGGTAAAACGGGGACGGCACAGGCGGTGGGCCTGAGCCAAAAAGAAAAATACAATGCGGCCAAAATGGAAGAGCACCATCGCGACCACTCTTTGTATATCGCCTTCGCCCCCGTAGACAATCCCAAAATTGCGCTGGCTGTGATTGTGGAAAACGCGGGTTTTGGTGCTGCATCTGCCGCGCCCATTGCCAGGCGTGTGTTTGATTACGTACTCACCCATAAATACCCCAGCGAAGAGGACATGGCCGCCGTGAGCAAGGGCATGGCAACGGCCCCTATTGGCAAGCCACGCGACGTGAGTGCAATTCCGTGGCCACCAAAATCGGCCAACACAGACCCCGCCAATGCCATACCTGTAGCGGTGAATGGTTTAAATGCCGACAAAGCCACAGCTACGACCACAGCTACGACCACAGCTACGACCACAGCTGTATCCACTCCTGTAGTTGCAAACGCGAGCACCAATGTGAGCACCAACACGAACAGAAGTACGAACAGAACTACGAACACAACCACGGGTGCAAGTGCGAGGGCTTCTGCGCCCGTGGCCACGACGGCTATGGCGGCCTCAGCAGCTGCAATGGCTTCGGTTTCTTCGGCTTCCCCGGCTTCCCCCTCAAAGCCAATGCCATGAAAGCGAACGATCTGCCATACCTTGCGCCCGGCGCCTGTCATTAGCCCACGCCACCTGCGCTGCGTGTTTAATCGCTTGGCGCGGCGCGCTCTGCATACTTGTTAAAACGCAAAGCGCTGGCCTCTAAGGTAATGCGCCGCCAGGTTGCACGCTTTTCGGCAGGGCGCATTTGCAACCAATGCTGCACCTCTTCAAAAGTGCGGCCACAACCCTTGCACAGCGCATCGCCTTGGCTGGTAGAGCAAATCGCAATGCAAGGCGTATCCGTTGTGCTGCCATACCAGTGCAGCCACGCTGCCAAGGCATCGGCAGGCAGCGCATGTTCATCCACATAAGTCGCACGTTGGTAAACCAATAGCGCATAAACCTCTGCCAAAGCCCGTGTGGGCTCGGGCAACGCAAAGCCTTTTTGAGAAGGTGCGCGTGTGCGCCAATAATTAATGGCCGACTCAATGTCGGTGATGTGAATGCCTGCCATGGTTATGTATTCCAGCTCCCAATTACGATGGTTTCAGTAAAGCTTAAAGCTTAAAGCTTAAAGTCAAGGCTAAAGCTTATAGCTAAAAGCCATGGTATGGCACCTGTTGCAATGGCTGTTGCATTTACATGTTCATGTGCATTTGCATTTGCATTTGCAAATTATTCCTAGCGCTGTCTGCGCTTGCGTGTCTGGTCAGTGGTGGCTAGGGTCTGGGGCATCTATGCAGAGCAGTTGCATAAAAAAAGAGCCCCAAGGGGCTCTTTTTTTACATCGTTACGCAGTCATCAGCCAACGTGATTGGCATTGACCATGTTCAAGTCAATCAGCAATTGCGCTGTCAGGTCAGATGCCGCATGGTAAACAGCGTAGGTGTTACCTGCGTTGCTTACGGTGGTGCCTGCGCTGACCCAGTCTGCGAGGTTCATCGCCACACTGTCGTTGGCATCGCCCGTCAAGGTCAGGGTGTGCATGCCGTTGCTCAGTGGGGTGGACAACACATCGGCCAAGCTCAGCGTAACTGTGTTCGCGGCCTGGTCGCTCGACATGTCGACTTGCGTAATTTGGCCGTTTTGGTTTGCAGTGGTGACTGCAGACAGGTCTAGGCTTTCACCGTTGTGTAGGGTAAACAAGCCCGAACCCGAGGCCTGCACTTTGAAGCCCACATCGGCTATTTCGTGTGTAGCGCCCTCGGTGGTCGTATAGCTTGAAAATGCCTGCACCACATTGCCATTTTGCTGAACACTGTGGGTGTCGGCTTGCAGGCTGATGTTGGCAATGTGCATCTCGGCCAGTGTGCGTAACTCGCCTGCATCGGTGCTGCCGTTGCCATTGGCATCCACCCACACGCGCAGCTGGCTGAAAGCGGCGTCTTGTGCATCGATCACTGCATCGCCATTGTTGTCCAATGCAGCCAATGCGGACCAACCATCTTGGGCCAAAGAGCCATCGGCCAAGCGCATATGGTCGCCAAACAATTCGGCACCGCTGTTGATTTGGCCATCGCCATTCAAGTCAATGGCCAACAAGCCGTCGTGCTTGCTTACCCAGCCTACGGTTTGCTTGGTGCCCGTGTCCATCAAATCGAACTGCACACCTTGCGCTGCGTCTACGGTTTGCACGCCATCGCCGTTCAAGTCCAGCACCAATGGGGTGCTGGCAACCACGATGTTAAATGCGCTCGAAGAGCTGACGTAGACCCCATTGCTTTTGATTTTGGCTATATAACTATGGGTGGCGATAGACAGCGCGGTAGGCTGTGTCCAAGTCCAATCGGTAGACCCAGTGGCAATGGTGGCTGAGCCGATGGGCGTGGCGCCACCGTCTAGGAAAATATCCACGCTTTCGCCCGCTACCAAGGCCC
>JBIPME010000159.1:0-5026 GCA_044369275.1 Rhodoferax sp. | reverse complement strand
CACAACAACAACCCCCAAAAACCCCTCACCACCACCGCCATGACCGCCACCCTGCACCTCACCGAACAACTGCTCGCCCGCGCCTCCGTCACCCCCGCTGACAACGGCTGCCAAGACCTGCTGGCCGAGCGCCTGCGCGCCATTGGCTTCCAGTGCGAAACCCTAAGCTACGGCCCCGAACACGCCCGCGTCACCAACCTCTGGGCCAAACGCACAGCGCAAATCCCCGCAGGCCAAGCCGCCCGCGCCTGCAAAACCCTGGTCTTCGCAGGCCACACCGACGTCGTGCCCACCGGCCCCCTCGAAGCCTGGGACAGCCCCCCCTTCGTCCCCAGCCACCGCGACGGCAAACTCTATGGCCGCGGTGCCAGCGACATGAAAACCTCCCTCGCCGCCATGGTCGTAGCACTCGAAGAATTCATCGCCGCCCAGCCCCAAGCCCCCCTGAACCTGGCCCTGATCATCACCAGCGACGAAGAAGGCCCCTCCGTAGACGGCACCGTGCAAGTCTGTCACGCCCTGCAAGCCCGGGGCGAAACGCTGGACTGGTGCATCGTTGGCGAACCCACCTCCGTGCAACGCACCGGCGACATGGTCAAAAATGGCCGCCGTGGCACCCTCAGCGGCAAACTCAACCTCCAAGGCATCCAAGGCCACATCGCCTACCCCCAACTCGCCCTCAACCCCATCCACGCCTTCGCCCCCGCCTTGGCCGAACTCGTGGCCACCCAATGGGACGCGGGCAACGCCCACTTCCCCCCCACCAGCTGGCAAATCAGCAACATCCACGCCGGCACCGGCGCGGGCAACGTCATCCCCGGCAACTGCGTGGTGGACTTCAACTTTCGCTTTAGCACCGAATCGCGCCCCGAACAACTGCAACAACGCCTGTGCGCCGTGCTCGAACGCCACGGCCTCCAATACACCCTCGCCTGGACCCTGGGCGGCCTGCCCTTCCTCACCCCCAAAGGCGACCTGCTAGACGCCGTGCAAACCGCCATCCACGCCGAAACCGGCCTGCACACCCAAGTCTCCACCACCGGCGGCACCAGCGATGGCCGCTACATCGCCGCCATCTGCCCCCAAGTCATCGAACTCGGCCCGCCCAATGCCACCATTCACCAAATCAATGAGCACATTGCGCTGGCGGATATGGAGCCGTTGAAGAATATTTACCGTCGGGTGGTGGAGAATTTGGCTGCGTTATGAGAGGCGGACTTTCAACTCCGAAAAAGGCTCCAAGCAAGTTCTGGCTTGGCTTGGTTGCGCGGGGAAAACCTCAAAACAAATTCTGGTTTGCCGTGGCGACGCTGGGCTGGTTGTTGTGGGAATATTTGTCGAACCCACGTAAACGCAGCCCGCATTACAAAATTCATGGCGAATGGCGTGTACAGCTGCTGAAAAGGCGTGCCCTGCGGCTGTGGCAGTCTGGGCGCATCTGGCGCTGGCTATGGCGACAACGCTGGCTTTGGTTGCTGCTCGCAGCGGCCCTGAGCGTGTCACTTATCTGCTACTTGGCCACTGACTGGGTTGACATGAAGGCCCTACGAAGCGCCTTGGATTTGCTGCGTAACAACCTCAGTGGCGGCAACACTGGTGCATGGAACCTGTTCGCCGTCTTGGTAGGCGCGCCAATTGCCTTTGCCATCTGGTACTTTCGTGACCAAAACAACCTCTGGCAAATCGAGAACGAGCGCAAAGACATCAACCTCAAAGACTTTCAAAAACTCGCCGAATGGGCCAGTGGGATGCACTTGGTTGAGGACAAAGTAACCTACGAAACGGAAACCACCAACTCGCAACCCACTGAAAAAATTAAAACCCGTGAAAGCAGCCAGCCCCCAGCCCACGCCCTGCTGGGCACCCCAAGCCGCCGCAATGGTTCGGCCAGTCTGCAAATAGCTGCTGTGGTGCAACTGCAAGCATTTTTAAATGGCGAATTTGGTGAGCAATTTCAAAAGCCTGCCTTCACGCTGCTTAGCTCCATTTGGCTGGCCTTGGTGCGACCGCACTGGGATGCAGGGCAAGAAATTAAGCAATACAGCACTCGTTACTATGCTTGGAGTAAAGAGTGGAAAAAAATAAAAAATACCCCTTTAGCCCAAGCCATTACCCGCGCCTTGCTAGACCACCACAGCCAAGCCTTGCGGCAGCACCCTGAAAGCTTGCCTGGCTTGCTGCTAACAGGTATGAACACCCGCTTACCCGGGTTAGACCCTTTGGAACTAGATGGTTTCAATCTGCAAGGCATTCAACTCCAAGGTGCTGACCTTAGCGAAGCTCAGCTCCAAGGCGCTTATCTCAGCAAGGCTCAACTCCAAGGTGCTGACCTCAGAAAAGCTCAACTCCAAGGCGCTGACCTCGGTGCGGCTCAACTCGAAGGCGCTGACCTCAGCAAAGCTCAACTCCAAGGCGCAAACCTCGTCAGGGCTCAACTCGAAGGAGCTAACCTCACCGGGGCTCAACTACAAGGCGTTAACCTCAAGGCTACTGACCTCAACGGAGCAGAACTAGAAGGCGCCTGCCTCACCTGCCCCCTACTCGACAACGATACGCAATGGAAGGGTGCTCAGACTGACGAAGACACCCTTGTCGAAATACGCACATTCGAAGAAACACCGCTCCCCTTACTAACCCACGCCCTGCGCCTCAAACTGCGCAAGCAAGGCCTTGTACTGCCTGATTTCCGCTACACCGAATTTGAAGCAGCTTGGGATACCGCCACACCGGCCCAACAAGATACCGCCTACGCGCAGGCGGGCACGCAAACCGAATATCAAAATGACCCTATCTGAACAAATCAAACAAGCCGCAGCGCAGCTGCAAACCGCCCAAGTGGCTTTCGGCCACGGCACGACCAACGCGCATGACGAGGCGACTTGGTTGGTGCTGTGGCGGCTGGGGTTGGCGTTGGACAGCGATTGCAGTGCGCCCGCGCTGAGCGCGCTGGAGCTCACGCCTGCGCAAGCGGCGGCGGTGCAGGCGCTGGTGGAGTTGCGCATAAGCAGCCGCCAGCCCACGGCCTACCTCACGCAAGAGGCTTGGTTGCAGGGCGTGGCGTTTTATGTGGACGCCCGCGCCATCGTGCCGCGCTCGCTGATTGCCGAGCTGCTGGTGCAAGGCAGCATAGACCCCTGGCTGGACCCGCAAACCCAGCGCGTGCTAGACCTGTGCACGGGCAACGGCAGCCTGGGCATTCTGGCGGCCATGGCCTACCCAGACACCACCGTGCTGGGCCTGGACCTCTCGCCCGACGCCTTGGCGGTGGCGCAAATCAACGTAGAGCGCCACGGCCTGCAAGCGCGCATGGCGCTGGCCGAGTCCGACGGTTTGCAGCAAGCGCAGGGGCTGTTTGACCTGATTGTGTGCAACCCGCCCTACGTCAACAGCCAAAGCATGGCCGCGCTGCCCGCCGAGTTTCAGGCCGAACCCGCGCTGGCCTTGGCCGGGGGCGAAGACGGCATGGACTTTGTGCGCCAACTGCTGCGCGACGCCCCCGCCCACCTGCAAGCGCAGGGCATTTTGGTGCTGGAAATCGGCCACGAACGCGCCCACTTTGAGGCCGCCTTCCCCGACCTGGACGTGATTTGGCTCTCCACCAGCGCGGGCGACGACCAGGTGCTGCTGCTCAGCCGCCAAGCGCTGGTGCAGGCCTGATGCACAGGCCACCCGCCGCGCCCACGGCAACGGCAACGGCAACGGCAACGGCAACGGCCATGCCAATGCCAATGCCAATGCCAATGCCAATGCCAACGCCAATGCCAACGCCAACGCCAACGCCAACGCCAACGCCAACGCCAACGCCAAAGCTAACGCACAAGCAAACGCAAACGCCCACCCCCACGCCATGAGCACAACCCCCGACATTGAAGCCAGCTTTGCCGACTACTTTCGCGACCCCGACGCCGTGGGCGACTCGCCCCTGGCCTACCAAATTGAGCACAACACCGCCCTGGTAGACGGCTTGCGCAGCGTGCTGCAAGGCCACAGCGGGCTGGTGCGGCTGCGGGTGTGGATGCTGCTGACCTTGGTGCAACAGGGCAGCGCATTTTTGTCCCGCGAGGCCTTGGACCAATTGTTTTTCTCGGTGCGCCCCGAGGCCGTAGACAGCGTGGTCAAGCGCCTGCGCGATGCCGCCCTGTTGAGCTGGGACGAAACCCAGCGCCACTACGGCCTAACCCCCTTGGCGCAGCAAGTAGCGACCATGCTCTCGCCCTTGGCGCAGCAAAGCGATGACGAACTCAGCGGCCTGCTTGCCCAGGTGGTGGGGGCCGACCGCTTGGGCACGCTATTGCCAGCGGCTCGGAGTTTCGCCTGCGCGAGGCGCGCAAGCGCTACGACCGCGCCTCGCGCCTGATCGACAAGGCCTCAGACACCATCACCGCCATCATCGGCAACGCCCGTGGCCAGCTGCGCATGGAGCAGGCCGCCCGCAGCTTGGGCCAAGCGCAGTCGCGCCTGTTGGCCATGGCCAGCCAGTTCAACCGCGCTTTGCAGCAAGTCGACCGCCAGCGTGTGACCCTGGGCACCACCGGCATTACCAGCACCGACGTGAAACGCTGGTTGCAAACCCAAGCCGGGCTCGAGGCCTTGGTGCACGGGGCCATGGCGCAGCCCGTGGGCTTGAACCTGCTGTCCGCGCACGAGCTGCTGGACGTGGGCGAGGCCGAATTCGAACGCGACCGCCCGCAAGCCACCCTGGCCGAGCCCCTGCCCACGGTGCAAATTGCCCCCGAGGGGGACCTGCACGCCGTGGCCCTGCCGCAGGCCTTGGGCGCTTTGTCGGGCCTGTTGGCGCACTGGGGCAGCTTGGCCGAGGCGGCACCACTGGCCAGCGCCTTGGACGCTGCCTTGGACGCGCCCGATTCGGCATCCGATGCAGCGCCTGATGCAGGCCCGCACGCAGACCCAGACGCCGCATCCGACACCACCGCACCTGGCGCAGCGCCCGATTCGGCAGCGTCCAACGCCGCCGCGCTGCTGTGGCGCAGCATCGACCAAGCCGTGCTGCCCGCACACCCCGGCA
>JBIPME010000158.1:0-5040 GCA_044369275.1 Rhodoferax sp. | reverse complement strand
ACAAAGCACACAATACTTTTCCAGACATCCTCGGTATCGTTCACCATAGCTTGTATTTACTAATTGCATGATGGTTATGCTTCATTAAGGTTTTTCTGATTACTTCTTCAAAATCGTATACCAAAATTAAAAAACTTACTATGTGAGCGGCCTGCCATGCAAAAGCCCCTTGATTTTTTGTGAATGTAATTTTTAATGTTGAAATAAAATAATGGCTTTCCATCAACAAAGGCTTGTGTTGTTAAATTGATAGATGTCCTTTTAAAAGGGCGGAAAAGTAAATGCCGCCATAAATAACAAATAGTATGATTGAGATTGGTAATTTGGTGGTTATTTTTTGATTTCCGATTATTAGCCAGACTGATAGTAATATTGATAATATGACTATCGCAGGAGATATATAGAGGAGGGTGTAAATTTCGGCTGCTCCAGCCCAATCTCCCACTAATGCGGGTCTTATATTTGAAAAATAAATTCCGTTGATAAAAAACGTCCATAAAATAAATAAAATTATTATCAAACCCGCTAATACAAAAGTCCCTAAAACCTTTGTTGTTGTTGATATTTCTTCTTCATATTTCATAGTTGATTTTCAATAGATGCGAGTGCGGTTAATTTTTTTGGCGTATTTTTACCCAAAATAAAAGAGAGTTGGATCATCCAACGGTCTGGAGTGTAGTTGAATCGCCAGCTTCACTTCCATTCACGATAAGACTTAATATGAAAGCGGCATGCCGCATATTCAACCAGATACTTGCGCTGAATCACTGCGCTGCAAATGCAAATACACCCTGTACGACTTGGGCCATGCGCGCATAGTCCAGTTTGTCGAAGGTGTCGCCTGCCAAATGGTATTCGTGGTTGCGCATGAAGGCGGTGTCGGTCACCATGACGGCGGGGTAGCCTTGTTGCCAGTAACTGCGGTGGTCCGAGAAATCCACGCCAGGAATCATGGGCGTGGTGTTGATGGAGTAAACCGGCAAGGGTGTCGCGCCGCGCATCACCGATTTGAGCTTGCGGGTTTCTTGCCAATCGCTGTGCCGTGAGACGATGGCGATGAAGTTGCCTGTATTCGGGTAAAGGCTGCCCATACCTGGGACCGGGTAGCTCTGCGAGTTGGGTGCGTCGTTGAAGTAGCCGATCATTTCGAGCGCAACCATGAGGTCAACCGGCTGATTCGTGGCCTTGAGTGACTCGGCATGCTTGACGCTGCCCATATGGGGCGTGGCGTAGTGCGGTGGCTCTTCTAATGTGTAGGCGACGAGCGCGATGGCTTTGCTGGGCTGGTTTTTGGCAAGCATCTTCCCCAATTCGATGAGGCCTGCGACACCGCTGGCGTTGTCGTCAGCGCCTGGTGTGTGGGTGTGTTTGGCGAAATTTTGGGGGTGTTTCGCACCGCTTAGGGCGTCCCCATGCGAGTCGTAGTGCGCGCCAATGACGGTGACGGGGTGGCTGGCATTGGCGGTGGGGCCGAATTGCGCGACGATGTTGCGGTAGCGCCTGCCTTGCACGTCAAAGGTCTGCTCCGTGACGTTGATGCCTGCTTGTTGCCACTGCGCTTTAATGTAGTCGGCGGCGGCATCTAAGTTTTGGGGAAAGTCCGCACTGCGGGGGTGCAAATCAACGGAAAGATGGCGGACGTGGTTTCGCAGTGCAGCGCTTTCAACCGCCGGTGGCTTGGAGGCAATGTCGCTGGCGAAGGGTTGGTAAATAAAAGCAATTGCCAGCGCCAAGGCCAATGCGATGATGAGGAGTATGTGCTTCACACGTTGCATGAAAAACTTTCTACACGGGGGTGGAGTGGGGGGAGTGGGTTTGGATGACCTGTGCTTGTGAAGCATGTGCCTTAAACAGCGATCACCGCGCAAGCCATTGAGCGGCGCGCATTCAGGCTGGACTGAAGCGGTCCACGCAATCGGTAATGATGCCATCGGTGCCTAAATCGATGAGGCGTTGCACATTGTCTGCATCGTTAACGGTGTAGCTCAACGCCCGCATGCCATGGTTGTGGACTTGGTGCACAGTGTCTGGGGTCCACAAAGTGTGGTTGCAAATGACAGCTTGGCATTGCAATACCAGCGCGCTGTTTAACCAGTCGGGCCACAAAACGTCCAAAAGCAGGCCGCGCCGCAGCTGGGGTTGCGCCGCCTTTGCCGCTGCGAGTGCCGCGACCTCAAAGGAGCTTAGCAAGGGGGTGGTGGCCGCGCTTTGCCCTTGCCACAGTCTGGCGACTTCGTGCGCTACGGTGTGGCCGGTAAGCTGTTCGGTGCCTGGCGTGGGCTTGATTTCGATATTCAAAAAGTACCCATTGGCCATACAAAACCGTGCCACCGCCTCTAGCGTGGCCATGGGCTCACCCGCATAGTTGCGCGAGTGCCAGCCACCTGCGTCCAGTTGCGAGAGTTGCACCCATGGCAAATCGCCTGCCAGGTAGTCGGGGGCTGCTTGGGCCTGTGTGCTTGCGTGCTGCGCGGCATTGGTGGTGCGGGTCAAAGTGGCGTCGTGCAGCAAAAAGGGGACGCCGTCTGCGCTGAGCTTGGCATCGCATTCAAACATGCGGTAGCCGTAGCTTGCCCCCAAGCGCATTGCCGCCAAGGTGTTTTCGGGTGCCAGCTTACCTGCTCCCCGGTGGGCTACCCAGCGCGGGTAAGGCCATGGCAGCTGCTGTGCCATGCTGGGCGTGGGCGTGGGCGTGGGCGTGGGCAAGGGTTGGGAGGGCAGGGTGTTCGGCGCTTGGAGGGAGGTCATGGGTGATTTTTTCGGGGGATGTACGGGATTGGATTCTTTCATGGCGGCTTAGCTTTAGGGTGTTGCTTAAAGTGAAATAATTTCTCTGCGACGGGGCGCGGGCTTAGCGTGCGGGCTTGGTGTGCAGAAAAGTCAATGGAATATTTTTCTGGCATTAAAAAGTGTAGGTGAATGCTGCACTGCGGTAATATCTTTGCTCCAATCTATTTGGCTCCCTTTTTAGCCCCCTTTTGTCCCCTCAAGTGAGATGTTAATTGAGACTTGGCGCCTCACTTGCCCACACCACAGCACCGATTGATGAATATTTCTACCACGATCCCTCTGTTGGGCGATTTGGCACACAGCCATGGTGCCAGCGCGCAGCCCATCGAACGTATTCGAGAAATCCCGTACAACTACACCTCGTTTTCGGACCGGGAAATCGTGATCCGATTGCTGGGCCAGGCCTCTTGGGAGGCTTTAGAAGGTTTGCGCACCGAGCGCCGCACGGGGCGCTCCGCACGCATGTTGTACGAAGTGCTGGGCGATATTTGGGTGGTGCAGCGCAACCCCTATTTGCAAGACGATTTGTTAGACAACCCCCAACGCCGCCGCCAGCTGGTCGAGGCTTTGCAGCACCGCTTAAGTGAAGTCGCCAAGCGCCGCACGCCTGCGCAAGACCCTGCGCGCGACACCGTGGTGAACGATTTGCTGCGCGCTGCCAGCGCTTGTGTTGATGCCTTCAATGCCTCGTTTAACGAAGTGGCAGCGCTGCGCAGCAAGACGCAAAAAATGCTCTACAAGTGCACGCGCAAAGACAATGTGAAGTTCGATGGGCTGTCGCGCGTGTCCCATGTGACCGATGCCACAGATTGGCGCGTGGAGTACCCCTTTGTGGTGCTCACCCCAGATTCTGAGGCCGAGGTGGTGGCCTTGGTGCGGGGCTGCATTGCTTTGGGCCTGACCATTATTCCAAGGGGCGGCGGCACGGGCTACACCGGCGGGGCGATTCCATTGACGTGGAAAAGCGCCGTGATCAATACCGAAAAGTTAGAGGCCATGAGCGAGGTGCAGATGCTGCGTTTGCCGGGCTTGGACCGTGAGGTCGCCACCGTCTGGACCGAGGCGGGGGTGGTGACGCAACGCGTATCGGACGCCGCCGAACGGGCGGGGTTTGTTTTTGCGGTAGACCCCACCTCGGCGGAGGCGTCTTGCATAGGCGGCAATATTGCGATGAATGCGGGCGGCAAAAAAGCCGTGCTCTGGGGTACGGCTTTGGACAATTTGGCCAGCTGGCGCATGGTTACACCGCAGTCCGAGTGGTTGCAGGTGACGCGGCTAGACCACAACATGGGCAAAATTCACGATGCCGAGCTGGTGAGTTTTGAGCTGCAATACTTCAAAGCCGACGGCGTGACCCTGCTGCGTACCGAGCGCTTGGACATTCCAGGCAAAACCTTTCGCAAAGAAGGCCTTGGCAAAGACGTCACCGACAAGTTTTTAAGCGGCTTGCCGGGCATCCAAAAAGAAGGCTGCGATGGCATCATCACCAGCGCCCGCTGGGTGGTGCACCGCATGCCGCAACACACCCGCACCGTGTGCTTGGAGTTTTTTGGCAATGCCCGTGATGCGGTGCCCAGCATCGTTGAAATCAAAGAATTCATGTTTGCGCAGCAAAAACAATCGGGTGTGTTGCTGGCAGGTTTGGAGCATCTGGACGACCGCTACCTCAAGGCCGTGGGCTATGCCACCAAATCCAAACGCGGCGGACTGCCCAAAATGGCGTTGTTCGGTGACATTGCAGGCGATGATGCAGATGCCGTCGCCCGGGTCACGTCCGAGGTGGTGCGCATTGCCAATTCGCGCAGCGGAGAAGGCTTTGTCGCGATCAGCCCCGAAGCACGCAAAAAGTTTTGGCTGGACCGCAAAAAAACCGCAGCCATCAGCAAGCACACCAATGCCTTCAAAATCAATGAGGACGTGGTGATTCCGCTGCCCCGCATGGCCGAATACACCGACGGCATTGAGCGCATCAACATCGAACTCTCCTTGCGCAACAAGCTCGAACTCTGCGACGCCTTGCTGGAATTTTTGCGCAGCGACCAGCTCCCCGTGAGCAAAGTGGACGAGGTCAATGGCGTGCCGACCACCGAACTTTTGGGCGACCGCGTAGAGCAAGCACAGGCCTTGGTGCACGCGGTACGCAGCCAATGGCAGGGCTGGCTAGACGGGGTGGACAGCTTGTTTGCGCAATTGCAAGACCACCGACTGCGTGCCAGTTGGAAGCTGCAGCTGCAACAACCCTTGCAAGCG
>JBIPME010000157.1:0-5049 GCA_044369275.1 Rhodoferax sp. | reverse complement strand
TTCACACAGGCATAAATCTTCCATAAAACTCGGTGCTCCTTCTTTGTAGTCCACCCGCTGACTCAACCAAATACGCAAGCGGATTAATTTCATGCACTATAGCCTCAAAATGATAAAAACTACATCCATTGAAATCATTTTTTCCATTCGCTAAAGCGCCACCAAGCCCAGCTGCACACGGCACCCGCGTGAAATGAAAATGATCGATGTGAAAGCGTTTTTGTCCATACTGGCCAATGGCCGCACGGTGCCCGTCTCCCCACATAACGATACAAAGTTAGACCGTATTTCTCAACTTCTCTATCAGGACTTAGCAGGCCTCCACCGCGCTAGCCCCTAGCCTCTAGCCCCCCCACCAGCCGCAAACCCTGCTATTTCCCAGCCCCTTTCAACGCTCCCGCAAACTCTCTTTACCAACCCGCCCCAAGCGGCTGGACAGAAATTCGATGATCCGGCGTTTGCCGGTTTTGATTTCAGCGGTGATGGCCATACCGGGGCTGATGGGGGCTTGTTTGCCGTCAACCCAGAGCGTGCGCTGGCGCAGTGTGGGGGTGGCGGGGAGGCGGAGACGCCTTTTTTGTCCATTGGACTTTGCCTTTTGGGCGCCTCCAATGCAACAGCCTGGCAGTCTCTTAAAACCGAGGCAGATCCGGGTGCGGCAGTTGCCCGCCGCGCACCAGCAGCTTGCCGTATTCTGCGCAGCGTTGCAGGGTGGGGATGACCTTGCCGGGGTTGAGCAGGCCTTTGGGGTCAAAGGCGTGTTTGACGCCGAACATTTGTGCGTTTTCGTCGGCGGAAAATTGCACGCACATGCTGTTGAGTTTTTCGATGCCCACGCCGTGTTCGCCGGTGACCGTGCCGCCCATGGCCACGCTGGTTTCGAGGATGTCGGCACCAAAGAGTTCGCAGCGGCGCATCTGCTCGGGGTCGCTGGCGTCAAACAAAATGAGGGGGTGCAGATTGCCGTCACCGGCGTGAAAGACGTTGGCGCAGCGCAGTTGGTATTTGGTTTGCATTTCGGCAATGGCCAGCAGCATGTCGGCCAAGCGTTTGCGTGGGATGGTGCTGTCCATGCACATGTAGTCGGGGCTGATGCGGCCTGAGGCGGGGAAGGCGTTTTTGCGGCCGCTCCAAAAGCGCAGGCGTTCGGCTTCGTCTTGGCTGACGGCGATGGCAGTGGCGCCGCAGGTGTTGAGCACGGCGCACATGCGTTCAATTTCTTCGCTCACCTCTTCGGGCGTGCCGTCGCTTTCGCACAGCAAAATGGCCTCGGCGCTGAGGTCGTAGCCGGCGTGGACGTAGTTTTCAGCGGCAGCGGTCATGGGTTTGTCCATCATTTCCAGCCCGGCGGGGATGATGCCTGCCGCAATCACGGCGGCCACGGCGTTGCCTGCTTTGCGCACATCGTCAAAGCTGGCCATGATGCAGCGCGCCAGTTGCGGTTTGGGCACGAGTTTGACGGTGACTTCGGTGGTAATGGCCAGCATGCCTTCGCTGCCTATGACCACGCTGAGCAGGTCGTAGCCGGGCGTGTCTAGCGCGTCGCTGCCCAGTTCAATGGCTTCTCCCGCCATGGTGAAGCCGCTGACTTTTTGTATGTTGTGCAGCGTCAGGCCGTATTTGAGGCAGTGCACGCCGCCGGAGTTTTCGGCCACGTTGCCGCCAATGGTGCAGGCAATTTGGCTGGAGGGGTCGGGCGCGTAGTACAGGCCGTAGGGCGCTGCCGCCTCGCTGATGGCCAGGTTGCGCACACCGCATTGGACGACTGCGGTGCAGCTGCGCGGGTCAATGCGCAAGATGCGGTTGAATTTGGCCAGCGAGAGCGTGACCCCCTGCGGGTGGGGCATGGCGCCGCCAGACAGCCCGGTGCCCGCACCTCGGGCCACCACGGGCACGTTCAGCGCGTGGCAGCTTTGCAGCACGGCTTGTACTTGGGCCGTTGTCTCTGGCAGCGCCACCAGCAGCGGGCGCTGGCGGTAGGCGGTGAGGCCGTCGCATTCGTAGGGGGTGGTGTCTTCGGCCTGGTAGAGCAGGGCGTGCGCAGGCAGGTGGCGGTGCAGCGTTTGCAGCAGCTGCGTGCGCAATTGCGCTAGCTCTGGGGTGCGCGAGGGGCTTGGGTTGCGGTCATCCGTGGAAAGCAGGGGCATGGTAGTGGGCGGCCAAAGCGGGTGCGGTCGTGTCGGTGGATGGGGGATGAAATGAGTATACGTGGGGTGCTGCTGCGGTGGGTGCCTCATTCAATACGCAGGTGGTGCATCGGTAGAATCCGCCCACGTCTCTATTTTTTCTATTTATCGTTCGCATTTTGAAAAAAATACCCACCCCCCCTGCCATAGAACGCGTGGTTCAAGCCCCCAAGCGTTTGTGGAAAGAAGCCGTTGGCGACACCACGAGTTTGGTCAAAAACTCCGGCGCCATGCCCCGTGGCGTGGGGCTGGTCAGCGGTGTGTTTGCCACCAGTTTGGCCTTGTTGTGCTTCTTGGGGGTGTTGGCATTTCATTTTCCGCAGCATTTGACAACGCCTGAGTTGCGCAAGATGTATTCGGTGGACATGATTCGCCACTTGCTGTTTTTTAGCTTGGTGATTGCAGGCAGCGTGAGTTTGCTCAATGTGCTGATGAAGCGCGAGCGCGGCTTGAATTTGGTGGGGCTGTTTTTGGTGCTGGTGTCGGTGGTGCTGGGCGGCTCGCATGTGCCGGTGGCCGACTTTCCAGACCACACGCCGTACATTGGGCTGGACTGGTTTGTGCTGGATTTGCTGGGTTCCACCACCATTTTTCTGCTGCTGGAAAAGCTGTTTCCTTTGTACAAAGGGCAGGCGATTTTTCGGGCCGAATGGCAGACCGATTTAATCCATTTTGGCTTTAACCATTTTGTGGTGGGGCTGGTGTTGCTGACGGTCAATTTTTTAATCCACCGCATTTTTGGCTGGTTGGTGCTCGACAGCTTTCAAATGCATGTGCAGGCCTTGCCCTTTGTGCCGGCGTTGTTGCTGTGTATTTTGGTGGCCGATTTGGTGCAATACGCCACCCACCGCGCCTACCACGAGGTGCCGTTTTTATGGCGCTTTCATTCGGTGCACCACAGCGTTAAATCGATGGACTGGCTTGCGGGTTCGCGCCAACACATTGCGGAGCTGGTGGTCACGCGGGTGGGGGTGTTGGGCGCTTTGTACGTGGCCGGATTTGAGAAAAGCGTGATGGACATGTACATCTTGGTGGTGGGCTTCCAAGCGGTGTTTAACCATGCCAATGTGCGCCTGCCTTGGGGGCCGTTGAAGTACCTCATCGTCACGCCGGACTTTCACCACTGGCACCACGCGAGCGACGCGGTGGCGTTGGACAAAAATTACGCCGCGCACTACGCCTTCATTGACTGGATTTTTGGCACCGCCATTCGGGGGCAAAAAGGTTTCCCAAAGGCCTATGGCGTGGTGGGCGACTACATGCCCGATGGCTTTTTGCGCCAACAAGCGTTTCCGTTTCGCCGTACCCCCTCTTCTTATTCGGACTAAAGCCTTATGCGTGAACGATTGGCACTATTTTTGCAATACGCGCTGCCCAAGCGGGCATTGACGGTTTTCGCTGGCTGGGTTGCCGGTGGGCGCTGGGGCTGGGTGACCACGGCCATCATCCGCCGCTTTGTGCGGCGCTACCAGGTCAACATGGCCGAAGCCTTGGACCCCAACATCCAGAGCTACCGCAGCTTCAACGATTTTTTCACCCGCGCTTTGCAAGCCCATGCCAGGCCCTTGGACAAAGCGCCCTGGGTGTGCCCGGTGGATGGCGCGGTGAGCCAGTGCGGGGCCATTGAAAAAGACCAAATTTTTCAGGCCAAGGGCCATTACTACAGCACCACCGCGTTGCTCGCGGGTGACGTGGCCTTGGCCCGTAACTTTGAAAACGGCAGTTTCGCCACGATCTACCTCAGCCCCCGCGACTACCACCGCATCCACATGCCCTGCGCGGGCACGCTGCGCCGCATGGTCTATGTGCCGGGTGATTTGTTTTCGGTCAACCCCGCCACCGCCCGTGGCGTGCCCGGTTTGTTTGCCCGCAACGAGCGGCTGGTGTGCGTATTCGATTCGGCGCACGGCCCGTTTGTGTTGGTGCTGGTCGGTGCCACCATCGTCGGCAGCATGGCCACGGTGTGGCACGGGCAGGTGAATCCCCCGCGCAGCCCGCAAATTTGCGAGTGGCAGTACACGCCTGGCCAAGTGGCGCTGGAAAAAGGCCAAGAAATGGGGCGGTTTTTACTCGGCTCCACCGTAGTGATGCTGTTCCCCAAAGACTGCATGGTGCTCAATGCGCAATGGGTCCCGGCGCAGGCGGTGCGCTTGGGTGAGGCCATGGCGGTGGCCTTGTAGCAGACTTTGTGCATTCTTTCGTATTAATCTTTGTTCATTACCCGTTCAATTACCCGTTCAATTACCTGTTCACCCACCCCTTGAGGACCTCACCATGAAAACCAAAGCAGCTATCGCCTGGAAAGCGGGCCAACCCCTGACCATTGAAACCGTGGACTTAGACGGCCCCCGCTGGGGCGAGGTTCTGGTGGAAATCAAAGCCAGTGGCATCTGCCACACCGACTACTACACCCTGTCCGGGGCCGACCCCGAAGGCCTGTTCCCCAGCATCTTGGGCCACGAAGGCGCGGGCATTGTGGTGGACGTGGGGCCGGGGGTGACCACGTTGAAAAAGGGCGACCACGTCATACCGCTGTACACGCCCGAATGCCGCCAATGCAAATTTTGCCTCTCGCGCAAAACCAATTTGTGCCAACTCATTCGCGGCACCCAAGGCAAAGGGCAGATGCCGGATGCCACCAGCCGTTTCAGCCTCAACGGCGAGCCGATTTGGCACTACATGGGCACCAGCACCTTCAGCAACCACACCGTGGTGCCCGAAATTGCGCTGGCCAAAATCCGCTCGGATGCGCCGTTTGACAAAGTTTGCTACATCGGCTGCGGCGTCACCACCGGCATAGGCGCCGTCATCTTTACCGCCAAAGTCGAAGCCGGGGCCAACGTGGTGGTCTTCGGGCTGGGCG
>JBIPME010000233.1:0-4080 GCA_044369275.1 Rhodoferax sp. | reverse complement strand
GAGCACCGTCAGTGTCAGGGGGTCTTGGCCGCTGCGCCAAACACCTCGGATGGATAAGAATGGAGTGTTTGAGGATGTCATGCTATAAAGTATAGATAGCCAGCAATTAATGGAAAAAATCCATTAAAACTAGGGTTTTCCCTTGGGCGCTTGGTGGTGTGCGTGCCAGCGCAGTCTGTTGATTTTGTGGGTTTTATGGTTTTTATCGGCTGCGGCTTGCCATGGCTTGCACATCGGTTTTTTATGGCTTGTTCATTGCTTTTTTATCGTTTTTTTTATCGCTTTTCAGGGGTTTATGGGCCAACCTAAAGCATCTCTTGTATCGCCAACGCACGCCCCCAATTTCGAAGTGCCGCAGTCGATTTTCGACCTGTTGAACTTCGTTATGTTCGAGTTGCTGGGGGTCAGCGGCTCGGTTATTACGCGCATTTGCGAGCAAGACTACGGCATTACCCGCGAGGAGTGGCAATTCCTTGCGATGCTGGCCAAATTGGGGGAGATGTCGCCCTCAGACTTGGCCAACCACACAACGGTGGACCGATCGCAAACCTCCCGAACTTTGCGCGGTCTTTTGTCTAAAAAGCTGGTGCAGCGTTTGGCGGTGCCCAACGATGCCCGCAAGGCCCGGGTGCTACTCACGCCCGAAGGGCGGGCTTTGTACGCCAAGGTGTTGCCGCAGGTGGTGCAAATGCACCACCATGTTTTACAAGACCTCGATGGTGCCGAGCGCAGCACACTGGCGCGTCATTTGCAAAAAATGCAGGCACGTGCGCTAGAGGCCGCACGGCTGCATAAACCCGAAGGAACCACCAGCCGCCGCCAAGGAGGCAGTCGCACCACCTGGGACTCGCAACAGCAGACACAGGTTCCGAGCAAGCACGTTGAAAGTGCGGATTTAAAAAGCTTGTCTCAAAACCCTAGGTAATACCCTAGCTAATACCTAGTTAACACCCTACCTGACACCCTACCTGACACCCTAACTAAAACCCCATATAGCACCCCACGTAGCAACCCCATACGTAAAAAAGTACCGAAAAAACGTTTCTTTTTGGATGATTGAATTATTTATTTTTTGATTAAATCGGCATAAGCGGTTAAAAAGCTAAAAAATGCCATCGCGCGTTTGTAGGCACCTAATAATCGATTCTTGGCCTACGGTCGGGTTGGCGTTGTGAATTTAAATTTTAATTAAAAACCGTTGAGTCTATGAGTATCACGCTTCTTTATGCAATCACATTAATCACCAGTATTGCTGCGGTTGCGTGGTGTTTAATTGGTTTTTTGATGCGTGTTTCCCCTAAAGCGTCGCGCCATTTTTGCATTGCCAATGTGCTGGCTGCCGTGGCGGCTTGCTTGATTTATTTTCGCAGTGGTACGCCGAGTTACTTGCATTACCAAGGCGGCTCCTTGGCGCTTTTGGCAAGCTTTTCTTATTATTACAGCGGCATTTGCTACCTGCTTCGGCCCGCAAGTTTTTCCGTTCGCAAGATATGCGCTCCCATGGTTTTGAGTTTGCTGTTGCTGGCGCTGCCACCCGATGCCAGCGGTTTGCATGCAGCCGGTATCGTGGTCTCAGTCTGCGCTGCTTGGATCAATGCCAATAGTTTTCAGGCGTGCTACAAAGGTTTGGAGGCACTGCAGCCGAGCAAGTTCAATAGGGCCTTGATTTGCTCTCCCTTCTTGGTAGCGGTGCTGGGCATGTTGTGGCGTACCTTCAAAATGTCTTACCTGTACGTGTACCCTGCGGCCTTCGATGTCAACCACGCGCAAGGCTATGCGGTGGAGCCTTGGTATTGGTGGGTGGTATTTGCCTATTTGCTGAGTTTGAATACGATTATTCAAACCCTCACGGCGACCCGATTGGTCATACGCATGCGGCATTTGGCCGAGCGCGATTTTTTAACGGGCAGCTTGAATCGGCGCTGTATCGTCAACAACTTCCAAGCGCAGATAGAGCGCAGCCTGCGCTTTCAAGGCGATTTGTCTTGCATTTTGTTTGACTTGGATTACTTTAAAAAAATCAACGACCTTCACGGTCATAACGCAGGCGATGAGGCGCTTAAACACGCCGTGGGCATTGCGCAAAAAGCGATTCGCCAAATCGACTCCTTGGGTCGCTATGGCGGTGAAGAGTTTTTGGTTTTACTGCCCGACACGACAGCTAGCGGTGCAGTGGAAACCGCCCAACGCATTCGCCAAGCACTGGTGGCTACACCTTTGCAACTCGCCAATGGCATTGTGGTCGAGGTGCGTGCAAGCTTTGGCGTGGCGCAATGGCGTATGGATGAAAACCACGAGGCCTTGGTCAAGCGTGCCGATGCCGCCATGTACTTGGCCAAAAAATTGGGCCGAAACCAAGTTCAGTTGGACACCGCCGTGGACACTTTCCCAGACAGCACCTTGGAGGAGCTTGCGGCGCAGCCCCCGCATGCCGATGTGGGCCATGGCGTGCACATGTCTGTCGCCTGAGTGTTTTCCGTAGCCTGGGTGTTTGTGCTCGGCGCATGCCGCACACCCGTGCGGGGCGCGTGCTGCGGCCTGCCTGCCAGTTAGCCAGTTAGCGCTGGGCGTGCAGGGTACGGAAATCTGTTTCGTAGCGCTTAATCACTTTGGCCGCTTGGGCGCGTTGCTCGGCGTTGGTGCTGTTGTGCACTTGCGCCACAAGGGTGCAGCCCGAGCGCACCACGCTTTCGCGGTACTGCGCATAGCCTGGCGTGGTGGACTGTTGGTAGCGGTTGAGGTGTTGGCGCAGCAAAGCCAAGGCATTGGGCGGGTCCGCTTGCATGGCCAGCACCGTCTGCACCATGTTCGCCTGCAAGGCCTGCCGCTCGGTGTAACTGCGTTGGGGGTCCCAATCGGACTCCTCTAACAGCTTGCGCAGCAGCGCACGCTGCGGCGTCGTTAAGTTGCCGTAAAGCTGTTCAAAATAGCCCAGGCTTTTGTCGAGCCGCGTCTCCAGACGGTCTTGCGCATCGGGTTGGAGAAAGTCTTTTTCGTATTCTTTGTTGTTCTTGCGTTGGCGCTTTTGTAATTGCGCAATTTGCGCTGCATTCATCTCCAGCGCTATGCGCACCAAGGGGGCCTCCACCTGCGCGGTTAAAAGCGGCACCTGCTGCAAGCCCAGCGCGTATTGCGCACAGACTTGATCGGCGGTGGTGTCGCGCTGGCTGAGCGTGCCCCACTGTTGCAATAAATCGGCATACACCGGCAAGGCCTGGCTGCGGTGCCAAGCGAAAAAAGTCGCGATGTCTTGGCGTACGACCACGGACTGGCTGCTCGTAAAGTCCACGTACTGGTCTAAATTCCAATACGCCAAGGTGCTTGCTTGGTTGTACACCAGCCGCACGGCGCTGCACCCCATCAAACTTGCCAGACCCATGCAGCACAACACTGCGCGCCAGCCAGACTGCCACAGCCGTGCCCAGCCGATGCCTCCACCTTGCCCGCCATGGAGCCCTCTCAATGCACCGCTGAAAACCATTCCAATACCTCTTTCATTCTTTTCCGTTCGTCGTTCGTCGTTCGTCGTGCGCCGGTAGCGCCGCTGTCGCCCCGAAACGGTCTCTGACACAGGTGCCCATATTGGCACCCATGCCCATGCCAATCGCCGCAGGCTGCGAGGGCATCGTAAACCATTACGCAGGCGGCCAAGCAATGGCACAATGCCCAAACCATCTGCAAACACCCTATTCGCAGGGTCACTACAGGAGCAACATGATGAAGCCAGATCCTCTTGCCGCAACACAAACCAGCACCTTGGATCCCAGTGAGGCGCTGTACGCGGCGCAAGTTGCCTTGTTCGCGCTGGCCTCTTTGGCCGAATTGCGCGAATCTGCCACGGGTAAGCATTTATTGCGTGTGCAGCGCTACGTGCGGGTGCTGTGCACCGCGTTGCAGCAGCACCCCGTGCATGCCCCCGTGCTGACCCCCGCCTATGTCGAGCTGCTGCTTGGCAGCGTCCCCATTTACGACATGGGCACCTTGGGCGTGCCAGAGCGCATTTTGCTCACCCCCGGCCCCTTGAGCGAAGGCGAGCAGGCTGTGATGCAGACCCACCCCAACGTTGGGTTTGAGGCCTTG
>JBIPME010000155.1:0-5065 GCA_044369275.1 Rhodoferax sp. | reverse complement strand
ATCGGCAACTTTTGCCGTCCCCGTGCTGGTCGCATGCGGAGGTGGGGGAAACCAATCGCGCAATAACAATGAGGGGGGTGCATTGGCATCTAACCCAAATCCTGCGCCACGTGCATTGGCTTCCAACGAAAATCCTGCACCACAAATCGTTCCGGCACTCCAGCAGTGGATAGGTGGGGTAGGGGCGGTAAAAATCACAAATGCATCCAGAATAGTGGCTGCCAGTAGCGCGTTGATGGATGTTGCCTCTGCGCTTGGGTCAGACCTGAAGTCGTCTTTTGGGATGGTGCTTGCCATTGTTGCAAACCCAACAACGCCGGTGGGTGGGGATATCTATCTGTCGATGATGGATACCAAAAATCCGCAAATTGGAACGGAAGGGTACTTGTTCAATATTGATTCCTATGTATCGGTATCGTCCAATACCGAAACTGGCGTATTTTATGGAACGCAGTCTTTATTGCAGATACTCAATCAAAAATCCTACGAACTGTCCATTCCTTGCGGGAGTGCGGTGGATTATCCCGCTTTCGCCTCGCGTGGATTGATGCTTGATGTTGGCAGGAAATACTGGTCAACAGCTTATTTGATTGAAAAAATCCGCAGAATGGCGTTCATGAAGCTCAATACACTTCATTTGCATTTTAATGATTGGACTGCATTTCGGCTTCAGTTGAGTGACAGCCTGGCGTTGGCAGCCCTTGATGACTTTGCCATCTCTCAAAATGAATGTTATGGCCCATCTGATATTAAAGAGATATTTGACGCAGCCCTTAAATACCATGTGATGATTATTCCGGAAATTGACGTCCCTGCGCATGGTATTGCCAAACCAGTCCAAGCACTGTATGGATGCCCAGAGTACGAGTTGAGTCATTCGGGGTGGCGCGGCGGCGTAGATGGTGGGTGGATGCTGGACATTCGACGCCAAGATGTTGTTGATCACATTGGGCAGCTTATTACCTATGTCATTCAAACCTATTTTTCCAACAATACTGTTTTTCCAAAATTCAGCATAGGCGGCGATGAATACGATTTCAACCCTGCTTTGGGGCTTACGGGACAAACGTCTTTTGATTTCATTTCGAAGATGAATGAAATCGTAAAGGGGTTTGGTAAAACTACAAAAGCTTGGCAGTGGAATGATTACGCAAATGCACCCACACCCGCTCTGCCTTCCGATATTGAGATCGATGTCTGGTTGTCGGCAAAGCCCGAATATAACGACAATCCCACCATCGGCACTGAGGATGGGCGGTTGTATTGCTCGCCTGGACTGCGTAGAAATATGGATCCCACTAGCTTGTATGGTTCGCCCCTGGCCAGCACAAGCTTGATTAATGGATACAAGGTTTGCGTCTGGGCAGATGATGCATTAAATGAGTCAGACAAGTGGTTCGAGGCCCATATGCAGCCCGGAGTGAACTGTTTGGCGGAGATGACTTGGGGTAGGGTTGCCAGTGCGAGCTATGCCGAGTTTGCACAGCGTGTCTTGCTTGTCGGCAATGCGCCTGGGTCTTCTGTGTGGACCGACGAAGTTGGACTGTATGCCCAGACGCTGCCCATTGACGACTTCCGCAATGGCAAACTGGGCCGCATGAATTTGTTGAATT
Organism: Rhodoferax sp.; assembly: GCA_044369275.1. Classification (GTDB taxonomy): domain Bacteria; phylum Pseudomonadota; class Gammaproteobacteria; order Burkholderiales; family Burkholderiaceae_C; genus Allorhodoferax. The sequence continues at coordinate 3,452 of JBIPME010000155.1, read as the reverse complement.
TAACAACGGGTGCGATGGGTACAGTCAACGCAAGTGATTCAGCTGAAGGTCCATTTGAATGGAATAACCCAAGTGCTTATTGGTTCACCACGCTTGGCGCTTTGGATGCATCCAAGTTTCAGACCCTCAATATTGCACTGCATGGCGCGCTGAGCGGGGAGCATTTTAATATTCAATTAATTGACTCTTTTGGCAGGAGCGCCATTGTGCCCGTCGAAAAATACCCTTTGTTTACCAACGGTGCGCCGCTTTATTTTCATTTTCTGAAGATACCTTTGCCGGATTTTCGCGGGGTAAATCTGACTTCTGTCCATAGAGTATCGATTTTGTTCAACCATCCGAAAACCGCAAGCGGTCAGATTTACATCAATACCATTGAACTTGGGCGCATCGGACAGGCGTAGATCAGCGCATCACGGGCTCCCACGCACTGCATGGCTGCAACTGCAAGCACTTAGGGCGCGGCTTTAAACGGTGGCGCTGCCGCCAATGTGCTGGATGCAAACATGCAGGCCGTATGGCTTGCGCGGCAGGCTGGGGGCGCCTCGCCGCCTTGTACCCTTGAATTTATAAGCCTGAATTGCGGTAAATCGACCTAAAGTGCGAATCCACACAGCGTGACTGGCTACATCCGTAGTAGCGTCTCCAAAAAACTTGATTTTCCTTTTGTTGCAAGGCGGTTTGCGTTTGTGTTTGCGTTTGTGTGCTTTCGCGGCTGCGCGCAAAAAAGTGATGGGTCTAGGGTTTGTACCAGGTTGGCAAGCTATGAAATGTTCATACAATTACATTTAATGTTTTAAAAACTACATATATTTTTGTAATTACAAATTCGGGAAATGCGCGGAGTTTGTAATGGGGTGCACAAGGGCTGCTTTGCGTGGTCTGCGTGGGCTTTTATTCAACGTCCCTCTTAGGAGAAAACCATGAAGACAAGTACAGGTACAAGTACAAGTGCACCGCAGCGGTGGTCGATGATCCCAAAAGTGCTTCTTTCCAGTGTGTTGAGCGCTGCTGCCCTGGGCGTTTCTGCCAAGGAGTTGACCTTTTGGTCTATGTGGAATGAGCCCGAGCCGCAAGCGAAGGCTTTGCGTTCCGTGATGGCGGCTTACACCAAAGCCCATCCGGGTGTGACCTTCAAAGTGGTTTGGAATGGACGTCAAAACCAAACCAAGTTGCGGGGCGCTTTGCAAGCTGGCACCAAGGTGGACTTTATGGACCAAGACGGCGACCAGTTGTACGGTGGCTTGCAGGCAGCCGGTGCGGGGCTAGAAATTACCAAAGACTTAGACAAAGCCTTTAAAGACAGTTTGCTACCTGGCACTTTGGATCTTTACGCCAACAACGGCAAGGTCTATTCCGTGCCTTATGTCTACAACACCGTGAACTTTTGGTACAACCGCGACCTGATGAAAAAGGCGGGTGCCACACCGCCCAAAACATGGGACGAGTTGCTCCATTTGTGCGCTGCCGTTCAAAAAGTAGGTAAGAGCGCTTTGGTGATTGAGGGCAATGTGTCGGACTACAACATGTTGTACTTCTCGCACCTGTTGGAGCGCACGTATGGTGCCAACAGCATGGCGAAGCTGTTTGAAGACAAGGCGGGCAATGGCTGGGCACAGCCTGGCGTGTTGGAGGCCGCCCAAATGACGCGCACCTTGTGGGACAAGGGCTGCATCTCTAAAGACGCGCGTGGTTTTCAGTACCCCGCGGGCCAGCAAACCATCGCTTTTGGCGACACCTTGGGCGAGTTGGTGGGCTCTTGGCTGCCAACGGAGCTGAGCGCAAGTGCCGGTAAAGACTTTCCATGGAGTGCCTTTAACTTCCCAGCCGTAAAAAATGGCAAAGGCAAGCAAACGGACTTGCAAGTGGCGCTGCTGTCCATGATGGTGCTTAAAACCGCATCGAACCCGAAAGAAGCGGTGGACTTCATCAAGTTTGTGGTGGGTGAGCAGGCGCAAAAAATCTTGGTGGCTGAGGGGGGCGTTGGTGCCACCCGCAAAGGTGTGGCCTGGCCTGCTGTGTTGGCGGATGCTGAAAAGTCCGCCCGTGAAGCGACTGTGCTGTCCAACTTTGGCGGGGGGTTGAAGATGGTTTACCCAGAATTCACGACCACGGTGCTGGCGCCTGAGTTCAACAAAATGTTCTTGGGTGAGGGAACGCCTGCGCAGTTCGTTGCCACCTTGTCTGCCAAGACCAAAGAGTTTTGGGCCAATAAGAAGTAGGTCTTTGAGTAGGGCGTTGGCTTAGCTCGCCCATGCGCCCAGGTGCTTCGCCACACGCCGGGCTTGTGTAGCAGGGCTTGTGTAGCAGGGCCCAGTCGCTTGCACCCGGAGCATTTTTTTGCCAACTAAGGAGTCGTGTGTGATGAGGCCTCGCATGGTGATCGCGTTTTTAGCGCCCGCATTGTTGTTGTACATCGGCTTGCTGGTGTTCCCCTCGGTGCAGGCCTTTTACATGAGCTTGTTCAAAACGTCGGGCTTTGCCGACAGCATGCAATGGGTGGGCTTGGGCAACTACATCGCGCTGTGGAATGACAAAGTGTTTTGGTTGTCCTTGCTCCATATGGTGCTGATTTTGCTGGTCGGTGGTGCCTGTGTATTTGGCTTGGCCTTTGTGTTTACCATGTTGCTCAGCTCTGGTTTGTGGGGCAAAAAACTTTTTCGTGCCCTGATTTTCATGCCCAATGTGATTGCCGTTACCGCAATCACGACCTTCTGGTCCTTTGTTTTCATGCCGCGCTATGGCTTGCTGACCAGCGTGCTCAAGAGCGTGGGGTTGGACAGCCTGGCTTCTGTGTCGTGGACAGCGCCCGAGAATGTGTTTTGGTCCATGTTGGTGGGGCTGGTTTGGATTTCCAGTGGCTTCTTCACCATCTTGATCTTGGCAGGGGCCGACAAAGTGCCTACCGATATGTTTGAGGCTGCCCGCTTAGAGGGTGCGAGCCAATTGCAAATCTTTCGCTTTATTACCGTTCCCATGATTTGGGATGTGATCGTGATCACGATGGTGCTGTGGTGCATACAGGCGATCAAGATCATGGAGTTTCCTTACGCTTTTGGCGGGCCCAATGTTTCGCAAGACGTGTACACGCCCGCCATCTATCTGTACATCATGGGGTTCGGTCAGCGTGACCCGGTCTACGCCCTGGGCTACGCAACCGCCATTGGGGTTGCGATGTTCGCTGTCACCATTGCGGCGGTGCTGGCCCTGCGGGTTTGTCTCAAGCGCGAACCTTTGGAGTTTTAAGCATGCAGCAAGCACCTTCATCTACCCGCAACACATCGCTCAAGCGTGGCATAGGGCGCGCCTTGACCTACGCGACCGTGGGGGCGTGGTCGTTGTTTACCGTATTTTTTGTGGTGTGGATTGTGGTCGCATCACTGCAGAAAACCCGTGACCTGTTTAGCGCGCCGTGGAGCCTGCCGCTCGAACCGGTGTGGGGCAATTACGTT
>JBIPME010000298.1:0-3534 GCA_044369275.1 Rhodoferax sp. | reverse complement strand
ATCGGCTTTGTTCTTGGTTTTGCCTGAGGTTCTATCGGAAAGGACGCCTATGATTGACCTGTACACCGCCGCCACGCCCAATGGCCATAAAGTCTCGATTGCGCTAGAGGAGCTGGCCTTGCCCTACACCCTCCAAGTGCTCAATCTCGCCCAAGGCGAGCAAAAGCGCCCCGCGTTTTTGGCCATCAACCCCAATGGGCGTATTCCCGCCATCGTGGACCATGCGGCGCAAGACTTTGCCGTATTCGAATCAGGTGCCTGCTTGGTTTATTTGGCAGAAAAAACAGCGCGCCTCATGCCCAGCGACACCCAAGGCCGCTCCCGCGTGATGCAGTGGCTGATGTTCCAAATGGGCGGCATTGGCCCCATGATGGGGCAAGCGAACGTGTTTTACCGCTATTTCCCAGAAAAAATACCCGCCGCCATTGACCGCTACCAAGGCGAAAGCAGGCGCTTGTTTGGCGTGCTCGACCGCCATTTGCAGGACCATGAATACTTGGCTGGGGATTATTCGATTGCAGACATCGCCAACTGGGCTTGGGTGCGCACACACCGCTGGTCTGGGGTTGAGGTGCACGACCTGCCGCATTTGCAACGCTGGTTGGAGGCGATTTACCAGCGGCCTGCGGTGCAACGGGGCATCCATGCGCCCGCATCGGACCTGGATTTGCGCCAACCCAGCAGCGAAGAAGCCATTGCGCGCTATGCGCAAGCGGCCCAAACCATGGTGGAGACGGGGCAATCCAAGTCTTGAAGAAAACCCCATAACCTCGTAACCCCTAGCCCCGTAGCCAACCACGGTGTGTGTGGCACGGGGCGGGGAGGTTCCAGACGGTGTACTGGTGCTGTACTGGGGGTTTCTCGGGGCTTATTTGAGGGTGATTACACGCAACTGGGCGTCGGGGTAGTAGATGCCTTGGCAAGCGCCATCTTGCGTGGTCACAACCCAAGGGTGGGTCACGAACGTGGCTTGGTCTTCGCTGGCACCGGGGGCAAGCGTTTTGTAGAGCACGCGCTTGCCTTTGTAGTTCAGCCAATACGTCATCAAAGTTTTGCCCGACGCATTGACAAAGCGCACGGTGGAGGCGGTTTTGCCATCCCACGATTTCAAGGCTTTTTCCGTGGCGCAGGTGCTTGCATTGGCGTTGTTCGCCGCATGGTGGCCCTGGTCGGCTGCTTGGGGTTTGCTTTTATCCTCATTTTTGCGCAGGTCTTGGGCGTTTTTTGGAAGGTTGTTGATGCCTTCGCTGAGTTTGTCCAATACATTGTCGGCGGCGTGGGCGCACATGAATGATGGCAAAACCAATGAAGTTATGATTGCAATCGCACGGTATCGTAGAAACATTGATTACCTCTTGTTGAGTTTAAGAAATACTCTAACGTTTTTATCCAATTTATCGTTGACGCGATTTGAAACTTTTTTTAACCAGGTAGCCCAAAGTATGCAACTGTACAGCGCCTCCCGCGCACCCAACCCGCGACGTGTGCACATGTTCTTGCGGGCAAAAAACTGCCCCAGCTTGGACGTGGTCTGGTTAGACCTTAACCAAGGGGCGCACCGCAGTGCTGATTTTTTACGCATAAGTCCTCTGGCAACCGTGCCCGCATTGGTACTCGATGACGGGCGGGCCTTGACGGAAACACGCGCCATTTGCACTTATTTGGAAAGCCTGTACCCACAGCCCAACCTGATGGGCGAAGATGCTGTGGAGCGTGCCTTTATTGAGATGGCCGACCGCCGTGCAGAGTTCTATTTGCTCGCAACCATTGCCCATTGCGTGCGCCACACCCACCCCGGTTTGGCGCTGCTGGAGCAACCGCAGTTCCCCGAATTTGGCCACGCCCAGCGCCTGAAATTGCAAACCCATGCCGCATGGTTTGATGCGCATTTACAGTCCAACGACTTTATGGCCGGGGCGCGTTTTACGGTTGCCGATATGACGGCTTTTTGCGCCTTGGAGTTTGCCCGTGGCCTGATGCGCTGGACCCCTGCGGCCCACAACTTGCACGCCTTGCAAGCTTGGCGCGACCGCATTGCGCAGCACAGCAGCGCGCAGACTGATTGAAGCAAACAGGTTAAAACACTGACCAACTAAGCCTTTTAAACTCGACCTTTTAACCCAGCCTTCACCAACGTATTTGCCAATGTATTTGCCAGCGCCTTTAGCAAACTCATGTAAGCTCAATCGCGTTGGTGTTTTTTTATATTACCTAGGAGCTTTCGATGCAAATTGGCGTACTTGCCGAAACTGCGGCGGGCGAGACCCGAGTGGCCGCCACGCCGGAGACGGTTAAAAAATTAAAAGCGATGGGGCACCGCGTTTGCGTGCAAGCGGGTGCGGGCTTGCAGGCCAGCGTCACCGACAGCGCCTACCTGGACGCAGGCGCAGAAATTGCCGATGCGCAGACGACGTTGGCCAGTGCTTTGCTGCTGTGCGTGCGCCCACCGGCAGATGCTGCGGTGGCGCAGATGGCCTCGGGCGCGGTGCTGGTGGGCATGCTCAACCCCTTTGATGGTGCCGGATTGCAGCGCTTCGCCCAGGCGGGCCTGACCAGCTTTGCGCTGGAGGCCGCCCCCCGCACCACCAGGGCGCAGAGCATGGACGTGTTGTCCAGCCAGGCCAATATTGCGGGCTACAAAGCGGTGCTGGTGGCAGCCAATGCGTACCAGCGGTTTTTGCCCATGTTGATGACGGCCGCCGGTACGGTAAAAGCGGCACGGGTGGTTATTTTGGGCGTGGGTGTGGCGGGCTTGCAGGCGATTGCAACGGCCAAGCGCCTCGGGGCCGTGATTGAGGCCAGCGATGTGCGCCCTGCGGTCAAGGAGCAGGTGGAATCGTTGGGGGCCAAATTCATCGATGTGCCGTTGCTGACCGACGAAGAAAAAGAGGCCGCGCAGGGGGTGGGCGGCTACGCCAAACCCATGCCTGCGAGCTGGTTGGAGCGGCAAAAAACAGAGGTCGCCAAACGCGTGGCGCAGGCCGATATCGTGATCAGCACGGCCTTGATTCCGGGGCGTGCGGCACCGACCTTGGTCACGCAAGAGATGGTGGAGTCGATGAAGCCAGGCTCGGTCATCGTCGACTTGGCTGCGGGCAAGGGTCCCAACGGCGTGGGTGGTAACTGCCCTCTGTCGCAAGCCGACCAAACCATCACGCACCATGGCGTCACCCTCATCGGCGAGACCAATCTGCCCGCCTTGGTGGCCGCAGACGCCTCGGCTTTGTATGCCCGCAACGTGTTGGATTTCTTGAAGCTGATTGTCAACCCCGAAGGGGCTTTGTATGTCAATGCCGACGACGACATCGTGAGCGCCTGTTTGATGACCCAGGCCGGTGCCGTGCTGCGCCGCTGATCTGCAACGATGAGCTGTACCGCTGAGCTGCACCGCTGATATTTACAACCCTACTTTCCCGCCACCTTTAGGAGCTCTCCCATGGAATTCGTTTCCCCCACCATCACCAACCTGATTATTTTTGTATTGGCCATCTACGTGGGCTACCACGTTGTCTGGACGGTTACCCCCGCTTTGCA
>JBIPME010000154.1:0-5069 GCA_044369275.1 Rhodoferax sp. | reverse complement strand
TCCTCCAAAGTCATTGCACGCTTGGAATCCCTGGGCTTGAAGGTGCTTGCCCTAGAACCACACAACTATGCCGATGTGCAGCGTGTGCTGAACAAGCTCGCACAGGTGCTGGGGCTACCGGCCTCTGCCAGTGCCTTGCTGTGGCAGGAAATCGAAGCAGGTGTTGCGGCAGCCGCGCAGTCGCTGCCTGCCCGAATGCAAAAAACACGTGTCTACTTTGAGGTCGGCCCCGCGCCCTACGGGGCCGGCACGTCCTCATTCATTGGAGAAACCTTGAGCCGCCTCAAAGTACAGAACATTTTGACGCCGGCTTTGGGCGCATTCCCCAAATTGAACCCTGAGTGGATTGTGCGCGCCAATCCCGATGTGATCATGGTAGGCGAGGGCGGTTGGGAGCAGATGCGCCAGCGCCCCGGCTGGAGTGGCATTCGTGCAGTGCGCGAGCAGCGCTGGTGCGCATTTACCCAAGCGCAGGCGAATATTTTGGTGCGCCCAGGGCCACGCATGGCACAAGCGGCACAGACCATGGCCCGTTGCTTGCAGGAGAAAGCGCCTTGACGGCCTGCGCCACCCCGCACGCCGACGTGCAGGCCAAGCTTTCAACCGATCCCCACAGCGCCGCTGCCTTTGCCAAAGCCCGCAGCCAAGCGGCTTGGAAGCCGATTGGGTGGTGCTTGGCCTTGACCTTGGGGATCTTGGCACTCGCGGTTCTCGGCCTGGGCGTGGGCAGCACGGGCTTTGGCTTGGTTTGGGACATGGGGACAGACCCGCTGGCCTTGCAAATTGTGCTAGACATCCGCGCCCCACGCACCGTAGGTGCCTTGTGTGCCGGAGGGCTTTTAGGGCTGGCCGGTGCTGTGGCGCAGGGCTTGTTTCGCAACCCCTTGGCAGACCCCTTTTTACTGGGCAGCGCCTCGGGCGCATCCTTGGGGGTTGCCTTGGTTTTGGCAGGCTTGGGTGTTTCGCCTTTTGCCACGCAATGGCTGGTGCGTTTGGGCTTAACGGGCGCAGCCTTTTTGGGCGCGGTTTTGGCGGTGGCCCTGACCTTGGCCTTGGCCCGTGGCGTGCAACAAACCTTGCGCCTGCTGTTGGCCGGGGTGGTGGTGGGGGTGGTGCTGGGTGCTTTTACGTCGCTGATCAGCCAAGCAAGACCAGAGATTTTGCAAACCATGCAAGGCTTTATGCTGGGCTCCACGGCTTTTTTGGGCTGGACGGCGTGTGGCTTGATGGCCGGTGTAGGGGCTATTTGCTTGCTATGTTCTTGGGGCTTGTCCCGTGTGCTAGATGGCTTGGCACTGGGCGAGGCAACGGCACAAAGCCTAGGCCTGCCTTTGGCACCGTTGCGCGCCGCCTTTATTGTGGTTCTGGCCTTGGCCACCGGTACGGCGGTGGCCCAAACGGGGCTGATCGCGTTTGTCGGGCTGGCCGCTCCGCATGTGGTGCGCAGCTTGGTCAAAACCACCCATGCTTGGGGCGTCTTACTGGCAAGTTTGATGGGGGGCGTGCTGTTGATGTTGGCAGACATCTTGGCCCGGGGTTTGCTAGCCCCCCAAGAGTTGCCCGTGGGTGTGCTCACAGCCGTGCTGGGGGGGGCTTACCTGTTGTGGCTGATGCGCAGGCAGGTAGGATAAGCCCATGACATTGCCGCAGCCCGTATCCCGTACAGCATCCCAGCCAACATCGCCGCCTGCGTTAGACCTTGCGTTAGACCTTGCGTTAGACCCTGTATTTCACCCTGCATCGCACGCCCCGCCCTGCGCCTTAGAAGCGCAGCAACTGCGGGCCAGCGTAGGGGCGGGTTATGGCGCCCGTGCGGTCCTGATGGGCGTGGACCTGAAGCTGCGGGCCGCCTGCTGGACCAGCATCATCGGCCCCAATGGCGCGGGTAAGTCCACCCTGTTGCGGGCCTTGGCGGGGGTGCTGCCTTACACGGGGCAGGTCATGCTGCACGGCCAGCCGGTTGCTGGCATGCCAGTGCGCCAACGCGCACGCACCTTGGCTTGGTTGGCCCAAAGCGGCGCGGGTGACAGCAGCGCCGATGACCTGACGGTGTACGACGTGGTCATGCTCGGGCGCTTGCCGCACCAAGCTTGGCTGGCTGCGCCAAGCCCCGCCGACCATGCCGCAGTGGCGCAAGCCCTGCACCAAACCCACACCTGGGACTGGCAGTGCCGTTCGCTGGGCGCACTCTCAGGGGGCGAGCGCCAGCGGGTACTCTTAGCGCGCTTACTGGCCGTGCAAGCCGAGGTGCTGCTGATGGACGAGCCCATTGCCAATTTGGACCCCCCGCACCAAGCGGATTGGATTGCTTTGGTGCGCAGTCTGGTCAGCCAAGGAAAAACCGTGGTCAGTGTGCTGCATGAAATCTCCCACGCCCTGATGGCCGATGAAATCGTGCTCTTGCACCACGGCGCAGTGGCCCATGCGGGGGCCACGCAGGACGCGCGCACCCACCGCGCCATAGAGGCCGTTTTCGCCCAACGCGTTGCAATCCATGCACTGGGCTCCCATTGGGTGGCTTTGCCCGTATTACCTGTATTACCCGTATTGCCCAACGATGCGCCTTATTCGGTTGATTCGGCTGATTCGGCCCCCAAAGCCCCTGATAGCCCCTGAAAGCGAAGCGAAGTAATGTTGTCTGAAATCCATGCCACCCCCCCCAGTGATCACAGCGATACCACCCCTGCCACCCTTGGCGAACAGAGCGGACAGAGCGAACACGGCAACCTTGGCAACCCTGTGGCGCATGCAGACAGCGCCCCGGCTACCGCCCCGTTAGGTTTGGCGCCTGCGTCTCGCGGCTTTGTCTACATTGTGGGCGCGGGGCCTGGGCCTGCGGACCTCATGACCCTGCGGGCATTGGACCGGCTGCGCCGGGGCGAGGTGGTGGTGCATGACCGCTTGATCGCGCCCGAAGTGCTGGACCTCATTGCCCCTGCGGCCCAACGCATTTATGTAGGCAAAGCCATGGGCAACCACAGCGTCAAACAAGAAGGCATCCACGCCCTTTTGATTGCGCATGCAAGCCAAGGCAAACAAGTCGTGCGGCTCAAAGGCGGCGACCCCTATATGTTTGGACGTGGTGGCGAAGAGGTCGAGGCCTTGCAGGCCGCAGGCATTGGGTTTGAAGTCGTCCCCGGCGTGACTGCGGCCAGTGGCTGCTCGGCGGCGGCGGGGATTCCACTCACACACCGCGACTACGCGGGGAGCTGCGTATTTTTACCGGGCCACTTGGCCGATGCCTTTGGCACCTACGACTGGGCGGCGCTGGCGCGCCCGGGGCAAACCCGGGTGTTTTACATGGGGGTGCACCGGTTAGCGCAAATTGCCCAGCATTTAATGGCACACGGCCTGTCCCCCGATACCCCGGCTGCCATCGTGCGCGATGGTTGCCGCCCCCAGCAAACCGTGATCGCCACCAGCTTGACCCAACTGGTGGCCCGCAGTCCCGCGTATGGCCCCCAACCGGGCTTGCTCATTATTGGCGAGACCGTCCAGCTCAGCCCGGCTTACCAAGCACCGTAAGAAAGCGCAGTGAGCAAGCGCCGCAATCAAGTAACGTACATAAAGCACCATGCACCCCACTCACCCCCAACAGCGAATGCGTAGCCTATGACGGCGCGCTGCATTATGGTGCTGGGCACCACCAGTGGCGCTGGCAAAAGCTGGCTTGCCACAGCACTATGCCGTTACTACGCCCGTCAGGGCCTGAAGGTCGCACCTTTCAAAGCCCAAAACATGAGCAACAACGCACGCGTTGTCGCCAGTGCCGACGCAAACCACAACGGCGGGCACGGTGAAATCGGCAGCGCACAGTACTTTCAGGCCTTGGCCGCCTGCGCACTGCCCGACGTGCGCATGAACCCCCTCTTGCTCAAGCCCGAGCATGACACCCACAGCCAAGTCGTACTCATGGGCCAGGTCAGCGAAACACTCAGCGCCATGCCTTGGCGCGAGCGCAGCCAGCACGTTTGGCCGGCCATCGCGCAGTGCTTGGACCAATTGCGCGCAAGCCACGATGTGGTCGTCATTGAAGGCGCGGGCTCACCCGCCGAGATCAATCTGGCCGATTGCGACATCGTGAACATGCGCGTTGCCATGCACGCACAGGCCGCTTGTTTGCTGGTGACCGATATTGACCGTGGTGGCGCGTTTGCGCACCTGTACGGCACCTGGGCGCTTTTGCCCAGCGACCAACGCGCCCGCATTCAAGGCTATGTGCTGAATAAATTTCGCGGGGATGCCAGCTTACTGGCACCTGCGCCGCAAATGCTGCAAGACCTCACCGGTGTGCCCACAGTGGCCACCTTGCCCATGTGGTGGCAGCATGGTTTGCCTGAAGAAGACGGTATTTTCGAAGAGCGCAGCCACAGCGCAGGGGCCGTGACCCTGACGGTGGCCATCATCGCCTACCCGCGCATTAGCAACCTCGATGAATTCCAACCCCTGAAAAACATCCCTGGCTTGCGGCTCATCTGGGTGCGCTCGCCCACGCAGCTCAAAGGACTGGCCCCCTGCGATTGGCTGGTTTTGCCCGGTTCTAAACACACCAGTGGCGACCTCGCATGGCTGCGCCAGCAAGGTTTGGACGGCTGCGTGCAAGCCCATGCGCAAGCAGGCGGGCTGGTGCTGGGCATCTGCGGCGGCTTGCAAATGCTGGGCACCCACTTAAGCGACCCCCACCACGTTGATGGCAGTGCCCAGGGCCTGCGTCTGCTGGGCGTAGAAACCGTGTTCGCAGCGCACAAAACCGTGCGCCACAGCCGCACCCGTTTTGCCACCCCCGCGCAGCCCTGGGCCCGATTGGCGGGTGTTGAAGTACAGGGCTACGAAATCCACCATGGGCAAACCCAGCCCGTCACGCACAGCCAAGATGGACTGCCAGCGCAGATTGCCCCCGCCCAAGCCGTGCTGCCCCATGCACTGGGCTGGCAAAACCCAGCGGGCAACGTGCTGGGGGTGTACTTGCATGGCCTGTTCGAAAACCCTGCGGTACTCCAAGCCCTGTTCGGCAGCGACAGCAGCGCCCCCGTCCCCACCTTGGAAACTGTGTTCGAGGGCTTGGCTGA
>JBIPME010000153.1:0-5079 GCA_044369275.1 Rhodoferax sp. | reverse complement strand
TATCTGCGTCGTTGAGCTCAAAGGTGTTGATACTTTTACCCATAATGGCAAAAGTTTGCAGCAAAATCTCCAAAGAACCACCCGCATGGTTCCCCTCAGGCGCACTGGAAATGTCTACGGCAATGACTAAATCGGCGCCCATTTTTCGGGCTGCACGTACAGGCACCGGAGATACCAGGCCACCGTCTACATATTCACGCCCCGCAATTTTTACGGGTGTGAAAATTGCAGGAACTGCACTGGATGCCCTTACCGCCGTGCCCGTATCGCCACGTTGAAACACCATATCGCGGCCACTGTTTAAATCGGTGGCGACAATGCCTAAGGGCAATGGCAGCTCTTCAATCAGCCGCGAATTGACTTGCGTATTGACGTAGCGTGCCAAGGCGTCTCCACGCAAGAGTCCACGGTTGAAAATAGGCAAAGTCCAATCGGTTATAGCGGCCTCTTCCATGGTCTCCGCTATTTTTTGCAGTTGCGCGCCATTTTTTCCGCTAGCATAAATCGCAGCCACCAAACTGCCAGCGGAGGTCCCGGTTACCAGGGTGGGCTTAATTCCCGCTTCTTCGAGCACTTGAATCACCCCTACGTGGGCAAATCCACGCGCAGCACCGCCACCCAAAGCGAGTCCAATACGGGGAGGGGTTTTTACATAGCTGGTTTCTGCGGGTTTTGAAACATTATTAACGGTAGGGTTTGCCGTTGTAGTTGTTGTACTTGTTGTTGTGCAAGCCGTCCCCAAAAAACACAAAGAAATGGGAATTAATAATTGAAAAATACGTTTCATGGGTAATGGCAAAATGACTTAAAGCAGTCAAGATAAGTTTATCAAGCGAAAAAAAGCCCAAGGGCTCAGTTTGATCAAACTGAGCCCTTGGGACAGAATTTTAGCGGATAAAAATTTAACCTGCGGTTGCTTCTTCTGGCTTGGATTTGCCTTCTTTTTTAGGCAGTGGTTGAATATCTAGCAGCACTTCTGTTTTGGTGCTATCCGTATCATCCAAGTCCACCGTTAAGCGGCCCCCGTCCGTGAGGCGTCCAAAAAGCAGCTCATCGGCCAAAGCGCGGCGAATGGTGTCTTGAATTAACCTTTGCATAGGGCGTGCGCCCATTAAAGGATCAAAACCTTTTTTCGCCAAATGTTTGCGGAGTTTGTCCGTGAAGGTGACTTCCACTTTCTTATCAGCAAGCTGGGTTTCCAGCTGCAATAAAAACTTATCCACCACTCTCAGAATAACATTCTCATCCAAGGCTTTAAAGCTTACGGTGGCATCTAAACGATTGCGGAACTCTGGCGTAAAGAGCCGTTTGATATCTGCCAATTCATCACCAGACTCTCTGGGATTGGTAAAGCCTATAGTCGCTTTGTTCATGGTTTCCGCACCCGCATTGGTGGTCATGATGATGATGACATTGCGAAAATCGGCCTTGCGTCCATTGTTGTCCGTCAAAGTTCCATGGTCCATGACTTGCAGCAAGACATTGAAAATATCAGGGTGCGCTTTCTCAATCTCATCAAGCAGGAGCACCGCATGCGGCTTTTTCGTAATCGCCTCAGTCAGAAGGCCGCCTTGGTCAAAACCAACGTAACCGGGAGGCGCGCCAATCAACCGGCTGATTGCATGGCGCTCCATGTATTCGCTCATGTCGAAACGAATCAAATCAATGCCCATGATGTAGGCAAGTTGCTTGGCTGCTTCGGTTTTACCCACACCTGTGGGGCCGCTGAACAGGAAGGATCCAATCGGCTTGTCACCTTTGCCCAAGCCAGAGCGGGCCATTTTCACCGCCGAAGCCAGCACGTCGAGGGCTTTGTCTTGGCCGAAAACCACGTTCTTAAGATCACGGTCCAGGGTTTTGAGCTTGCCACGGTCATCATTGGATACATTGGCCGGCGGAATACGCGCAATTTTCGCAACGATCTCTTCAACTTCGGATTTGCTGATCGTTTTTTTGCGTTTGCTCGGCGGCAAAATCCGTTGCGCAGCGCCTGCCTCGTCAATGACATCAATGGCCTTGTCAGGCAAATGGCGGTCATTGATGTATTTGGCGCTCAACTCCGCAGCCGCCTGCAAGGCAGCAACGGCGTATTTCACGTTATGGTGTTCCTCAAACCGAGATTTGAGGCCTTTGAGAATTTCTACCGTTTGGTCAATGGTAGGCTCCACAACGTCAACTTTTTGGAATCGGCGCGAGAGTGCGGCATCTTTTTCAAAAATGCCACGGTACTCGGTGAACGTGGTCGCGCCAATGCACTTGAGTTGGCCCGAGCTTAAGCCGGGTTTGAGTAAATTGGAGGCGTCTAAGGTGCCACCCGACGCAGCCCCCGCACCAATGAGGGTGTGGATTTCGTCGATGAACAGAATCGCATTCGGTTTGTCTTTGAGCGATTTCAAAACGCCTTTAAGCCGCTGCTCAAAATCACCACGGTATTTGGTGCCCGCCAAAAGTGCGCCCATATCCAAGGAATACACAATCGACTCATTGAGGATTTCAGGCACATCGCTTTGGGTAATTCTCCAAGCCAGGCCTTCGGCGATAGCGGTTTTGCCCACACCGGCCTCACCGACCAATAAGGGGTTGTTTTTGCGGCGGCGGCATAAAATTTGAATTACCCGTTCGACTTCATATTCTCTGCCGATGAGGGGGTCAATTTTCCCATCTTTCGCTAACTGGTTGAGGTTCACAGTGAACTGCTCAAGCGGCGAAGATTTTTCGTTTTTCTCTGCTGCACCCTCTTCGGCCTCGGCCGGATTTTCGTTGGCTTTAACGGCTTCGGGCGGGTCACTTTTCTTAATGCCATGGGCAATAAAGTTCACCACATCCAAGCGTGTAACACCTTGTTGGTGTAAATAGTAGACGGCATGGGAGTCTTTTTCACCAAAAATGGCGACCAAAACATTGGCTCCCGTGACCTCTTTTTTCCCACTTCCGGTCGACTGCACGTGCATGATGGCACGTTGAATGACACGCTGAAAACCCAAAGTGGGTTGCGTATCTACGTCTTCCGTGCCGCTAACTTGGGGGGTGTTGTCTTTGATGAAATTAGTAAGCGATTTACGAAGGTCATCCACATTCGCCGAGCAAGCGCGCAAGACTTCTGCGGCACTGGGGTTGTCAAGCAGCGCTAGCAAAAGATGCTCCACGGTGATGAACTCATGTCGCTGCTGGCGCGCCTCGACAAACGCCATGTGCAGGCTCACTTCCAATTCTTGGGCAATCATGTATTTTCCTTTTTGCCTTGCGTTAATGATTAACTGTAAACCGATTCGAGTGACAGTATGAACAATAGGTCTGGTGTTGTTGTCAAAATTCAATAGGCTCGCTCATACATTTCAAAGGATGGCCCGCTTTGTGCGCTGCTTCGAGCACCTGGTCCACCTTGGTGGCAGCTACATCTTTGGAATATACGCCACAGACGGCTTTCCCATCTAAGTGAATTTTCAACATGATTTGGGTTGCAGCCTCTAGGTCTTTGCCAAAAAACTCTTGAATTACAACGACTACGAATTCCATGGGCGTGTAATCGTCGTTAAGCATGACCACTTGGTACATTTGCGGGGGTTGAACCCGCTGCGTTATACGCTCTAAAACAACAGAATTACCTTCATCATGGCTGGGGTTCTGAGGGGGGGCGGACGGTGGGGTGGTGGGTTTAAAAGTTGCCATTGAAATATTTTATCGGCAACTGTAGAGGGTTGCTTTATTCGCAGTACGTGGTGTTGTTTGCACTGTAATCAAGTGACCACATGAAAAAAAACCGCCCCGGTGCATGAAGCGAGAGCGGTCTGGCGTGCTAGATGCTGCGGCATCAACTGGACCGCAGCATTTGGTGCAAGCATTGATTACATGTGGTCGATCATGACTTGGCCAAAACCCGAGCAGCTTACTTGGGTCGCACCTTCCATTAAACGCGCAAAGTCGTAGGTGACTTTTTTACTTTTAATAGATTTTTCCATGGAACTAATGATGATGTTAGCGGCCTCAAACCAGCCCATGTGGCGCAGCATCATTTCCGCAGAAAGGATTTCAGAGCCCGGGTTGACATAGTCCTTGCCAGCATATTTGGGTGCAGTTCCATGGGTTGCCTCGAACATGGCAACGGTGTCGCTTAGGTTCGCGCCTGGTGCGATGCCGATGCCACCGACTTGCGCGGCCAAGGCGTCAGAAACGTAGTCACCATTCAGGTTCAAGGTTGCAATGACGCTGTACTCGGCTGGGCGCAGCAAAATTTGCTGCAGGAAAGCGTCTGCAATACTGTCTTTGATGATGATGTCTTTCCCCGTTTTGGGGTTTTTAAACTTGCACCAAGGTCCGCCATCGATCAACTGGGCACCGAACTCTTTCATGGCCAAGCCGTATGACCAATCACGGAAACCGCCTTCCGTGAACTTCATGATGTTGCCCTTGTGGACAATCGTCACGCTAGGCTTGTCATTGTCAATCGCGTACTGAATGGCTTTGCGCACCAAGCGCTCCGTGCCTTCACGTGACACAGGTTTGATGCCGATGCCGGAGGTGTTGGGGAAGCGAATTTTTTTAACGCCGAACTCTTCTTGCAAAATTTTGATCAGCTTTTTAGCCTTGTCGCTTTCCGCTTCAAACTCAATGCCTGCGTAAATGTCTTCCGAGTTTTCACGGAAAATGACCATATTGGTTTTTTCAGGCTCTTTCACGGGACTGGGAACGCCCGCAAAATACTGAATGGGGCGCAGGCAAACGTACAAGTCCAACTCTTGGCGCAGAGCTACATTCAAAGAGCGAATGCCGCCGCCAACGGGCGTGGTCAAGGGGCCTTTGATGGATACAACGTAATCGCGTACGGCATGCAAGGTCTCTTCGGGTAACCACACGTCAGGGCCATAGACGTTGGTGGATTTTTCGCCTGCGTAGACTTCCATCCAATGGATTTTTTTACTACCGCCATACGCTTTGGCAACGGCAGCGTCGACGACTTTCATCATGACGGGCGTAATGTCAGCCCCGGTTCCATCGCCCTCAATGAATGGAATAATAGGCTGATCTGGAACATTTAAAGACATATCCGCATTGACGGTAATTTTGCTACCGGTGGGGGGA
>JBIPME010000152.1:0-5103 GCA_044369275.1 Rhodoferax sp. | reverse complement strand
GCTGGAGCAGGTATTGCCCGTCAACCTGTCGGCCCGTTATGCCTTGATTTTTAGTGGGCTGGGGGCCGAGCGGCAATTGGTGGCGGCGGTGTACATGCAGATTGCCGACATCAGCCTGGCGCAAGTACGGCCAGAGCCCCCTCAAAAAGCCCCCAAATCCGCAAAAGCCGGTAAAAAGTGGGCCTTGCCCCTAGACCAGTTGGCGCAGGCGGCCAAGCAACGTGTGCTGACTTGCGGTAACTTGCTGAGCTTTGGGCAGCATGGCATTGCCTTTGCGCCGGATGTGGACAGCAAGCTGGCCTGGCATGGCGTGGTGGAGGTGCTGTACCGCGTGCGGCAGGCAGAAAAGCTGGCGGGCAAGACGCATTTTGTGATGATCAAGGATTTGCATGACCCTTACATCCAACAAGCGGCGCATCTGGAAAACCTCAGTTACCGTTATATCGAAACCGAGCCCAATATGCTGCTGACGCTGGCGCCGGAATGGAAAACGTATGACGATTACCTGGCCAGCCTGGCATCCAAGTACCGCGCCAATATTCGCAATGCGATTTTGAAGCCCCTGGATGAAGCGGGCTGCACGGTGGTGCACTTGCCTGATCTGGCCCCCCACAGGGACCGCATTTTTGCGCTCTACAAGGCGGTGCAGGCCAATGCGGGGTTTCGTCCGTTTGAGCTGGTGCCGGATTATTTTCTGGCGCTGCAAAAAGTCGCTGGCGACCGATTGCGTTGCAGCGCCATTCAGCGCGATGGCAACTTGCTGGGCTTTTTGATTTCAGTGGCCGATGGCGGTACGGCCATTGCCTACCACATCGGTTTTGACCGCGCTGCGGCGGCGGACCTGCCGATTTATCTGCGCCTGTTGCATGCAGGTATTGCCGATGCGTTGGCTCTGGGGTGCAAGCAAATATCTTACGGACGCACCGCGCTGGAGTCCAAGGCCGCCCTGGGGGCCAAGCCGCAGACCTTTGGGGTTTTTGTGCGCCACCGCCAGCCGGTGTTAAACAAGTTGATGAAGCGCCTGCTGTTGGCGATAGAGCATGAAGACGCACCGCAGCGCAACCCGTTCAAGAAGGCCAAGGCGGACAAGGTGGACAAGGAAACCCCGCAGATATTGAATTGGCGACCAAACGCTTGAAGGAGTGGATCAATGGCCAAAGCAACTAAAGTCAACCCCCATACGGGTGGCAGTTTTGATGACTTCCTCAAAGAGGACGGCATTTATGAAGAAGTGCAGGCTCGTGCGCTCAAACGCGCATTGGCCGAGCAACTGGATGACGCCATGCAAAGCGGCAAGCTCAGCAAAGTGAACATGGCACAACGCATGGCCACCAGCCGCTCCCAATTAGACCGCGTGCTGGACCCGAGCAACCTGTCGATTCAGCTCGACACCCTGGTCAAAGCAGCCAGCGCATTGGGCAGAACTGTCGAAATTAGGCTCAAGCGCGACACCAAACGAACGCGAGTCACCACGTCATAGGGAAAGCCAAAACCCGCATATTGGGGTCTGCTTGGGTGCCTGCTCTGGGCCAGTTGCCCGAGATTTGTCGGTATGAACCGGTTTGGGCGGTGACAGGCGCAGCCCTGCACCGCAGCGTTGGCAAAACCGCTGTTACCACCCCCTTAGCAACTGACCCAACTGACGCGCTGATCGACCTCAAAGTCCGGCACTAGAGCCGAAGCGGTGGATGAAGGCGACTGCGCTTATGTGCAAAGCTGCCTTGTCCACATTGGCCGCACCAGGGCTGTTGGCTTGCAGCGTTTGCGCAATAACCCGCAGGAAGATACGCAGCACCATGCACAGCACCGGGCCATCGCGCTGCATGATTCTTCATCCCCAGCCCTCTGATGCCTTGCAGCTGCACCAGGCCTCGACTCAAGCCAGAGATTAGGGTTTGTACGGGGATTATTTGCACTGGGCGCGCTGTGCTGGAAAATCGCTTCATGTAACAAACACCAGGAGAATGAAGTGCCAAGAGCTGCAAAGACGTGGGCCGACAAGAAGCGTGCGAAGCCCCCGCACACCGTGACGCTGGACAAGGATTTTGCGGGTGTACCGGCCGGAGCGCGACTGCTCATCTCATGCCCTATGGAGCTTGAGGACTACTTGAGAAAACATGTGCCGTACGGAACAACGAAAGAAATCCAACAGGTACGCCGTGAGCTGGCGTCGCTTCATGGTGCGGACGCAACTTGCCCCGTTTCAACTTCAATCTTTCTGCGAACAATTGCTGAGGCTGCTTGGGACGAGATTTGCGGTGGCAAGGCCACGACCGACGTGGCACCGTTTTGGAGGGTGATTGATCCGAAGTCACCGCTGGCAAAAAAGCTCCGCACTGGCGTTCAGTGGATTGAGCAACAACGGCTTGCGGAGCAGGCGTAGCTTGACTGATAGGAAGTCCAACCGCATAAGCACAAGAATGGCACACGTTTAGGGCATCACAAGCCTCACACTGGGTCTGCTTGGATGCTAACGGCAGGCCAGTCGCCTGAGGTTTGTCGGTATGCCCCGTTTTGGGCGGTGACAGGCGCAGCCCTAGCCAGCAGCGTTGGCAAAACCGCTGTTACCACCCCCTTAGCAACTGACCCAACTGACCTAAGTGACCCAACTGACGCGCTGATCGACCTCAAAGTCCGGCACCGGTTGGGTCGATTCATCCCAATTTGGCTCAATGTCGACACCCTCGACACCCTCGACACCATCGCCCACCTGCGCATCGCACGCGCCCCACAGGGGCGGCCCGCGTGCTGGTGTGATGCGCGGCGGCTCTGTCTCCACTCGGATGTACTCCAGTATGTGGCGGATGTCGGCGCTGTAGGTGATGAAAGCGATGATGCGCATCTGCCCGCCACACAGGGGGGCACAACAAAGGGTACACCTCGTAGATGCGGGCCATCAGCACCGCCCAAAGATAGTGCGCTGGGCGCTTGGGTGGCACCGGCCGGGGGCAAAGCCTTGGGCAAAGATGCCGCACACAGGGCTTGGGGCTGTGGTGGTCGCCCTGCCCGTCGAATTGGCCTACGCTGGTCACTCCACAGCGTTTGAATGTGTCCTTGCACAAATCCACAGACTGCGCCATCTTTCACTGGTTCATGGAAATCCTTTGTTAGCGCTCTATGGTGATGCTGGTGTAGACGCGTTTGAATTCCCTGTTGGTTTCGGGTAACTCATAAGGAAGGACTAAGCCGTAATCCTCAATAAGCGCGTAGCCGCTTGCTTCATTGACTTTGCCATCCGTTACACAATTAAACAAAATGGCACGACCAGGTAGCTTGGAAAAGAACTTAGAAAAAACATCGCTAGCTGGAACAGTCTCTGCTGTTGTGCAAACTTGTGTCCAACTTTTATCTTTCTCATCAGGCACAGGTACTCGATAAGCGGTAACGGTCGATTTGAATGCGATTTCGCCTTTAATCAAATTCTTTGCAAACTCTAGAGTTCCGTCTTTTGCAACCAATACCCCCATGAAAAGCTCACCTTTAGGGTTGATATACCCATATTTGGATTGCAGTACGTCGTAGTTAGCGATGTACTGTCGCTTGAACTTAACGAACCGCGAATCTTGAAGCACATCTAACACGCCTGCTTGTGAATGAATCAAGGTGTCTGTCGTCTCAAAGCCACCTTTAGCGGAAACGGTTTTATAAGAAACAACTGCCTTCTTAAATTTGGGCATAAAGAGTGGTTGTTCTTTCACTGCGACTTGGAGTTTTGTCATCAACTCAGGTGCAATGTTGACGCTTTCAAATGTGACGACCTCTGGTTTTTTGGGATATTCCTTCGCATCAATATCAGGCCTCAATTCCTTCAAATGAGTCGCATCAACTGAGCCTTGAATCGTGCAAGTTACCATGACAAGACTTTTGTCTTCGTCGGGTTCAATCAAAAAGGCTCTTTCTACCGTTCCAGTTTTTGGCACTGTCCCCCCATCTGTTTTGATGGGCAACCACGCTGATGTCCCTGTCTTTAGTTCGGTGCGAACATAGGCAGACTCATCTTTGCGCAGTCGGTCATTCTCGAAAACAAATGGTTTCAAGCTGCCAACCGTTGCCGCAAGATCGCCGCGCACCTTAAATCCCCACGTGTAGTAAAGCCCCGCGTCTCCAATGTCGGTGACGTAGTCAACGTAGCTTGCCACAGGCAATCCTGCAATGGTTGGTTTGCCCGCCAGTGCGACTACCCCCGTTTTTTCATCGCCACGACTTGGTACTTTGAACCACATTGCATCGCCTTTACTATCAGTAGGCGCAAGCGCTAGCGCCACTTGCGCTTCATCCTTCATGGCTTTATGAAAGCTGGAATCGCATTGGCTAAATTTGCGAAAGATGTTGTCGAGCGATTGCGCCTGTGCGCCTTGCAAGGCGCAGCTAGCAAAGGCTGTGAGAGTGATGAGGTGTTTGAATTTCATGACTGAAAGCTATAAGAATGAAATGGAGCGCTGTTATTAAAGAATCACAAGGTACTGCTTCTTGGCACCGCGCACGGCGGAGAGTGGGATTTTTCCATCGAAGGTCACGAAGCGTCCATTGTGCTTGATGGCTAACGGCTAACGAATGAAAGGGACTTCCCCGTCCCAAGCGAGCCGCGACCCGTGGGGGGCGGTTTACGGCAACACAGTGCCAAGATGGATAGGCGAATCTTTTCATCAACTCACTTGTTTGTTGGAAGGGGATAGGAAATCCAACCGCACGAGCATAATTATTGAATCTTTTTTGGTGCTCAAAACCTGCCCATTGGGATCTGCGTGGGTGCTTACACAGGGCCAGTTGACCGAGATTTTTCGCTATGACGCATTTTGGGCAGTGACGGGCGCAGCCTGCCTCGCAGCGTTGGACAAACCACTGTTGTTACCCCTCACCAACTGATGCGCTGATCCACCTCAAAGTCCGGTGCCAGTTGAGCTGCTTCGTCCCAATATGGCGCTGGCTCAGCGCCCTCAGCGGCTTGCGCATCGCACGCGTCCCACAGCGGCGGCCCGCGTGCCGGTGTGTTGCGCGGCGGCTCTGTCTCCACCCCGATGTACGCCAGTATGTGGCGGATGTCGGCGCTTTAGGTGATGAAGGCGATGATATGCATCTGCCCGCCACACAGGGGGCACAACA
>JBIPME010000346.1:0-3185 GCA_044369275.1 Rhodoferax sp. | reverse complement strand
ACCCAGTAGAACTCGTCAATGGAAGGGGAAGGAAAATTGGAGCGTGCAATGAAAATTCTGGCACCACGCAAAGCCTCTGCGGCATCGCGGTCTTGGACACCTTGCACGCAGGCAACCAAGTTCTCGGAGTGCTCTTTGGACTCTAGAACCGAGAGTTGCAAACAGCCAGAAAAGGCTTTCACTCCCCTGTCAGAAGGCAATAAAAACCATTGCTTAGATGCCAAAAGTGCCTCCGGCTGCGCACTGTAGGGCAATATTTTGAACCAGCCTTTGAGGCCCCAAGCATCTGTGATGCGACCCACTTCAATAGCATCTACAGGCAATTCAACTTGCGCTAATTTAGATAGCATAAAAGTAGACCGAAAAAGGAACCAAAACAAGAGCCCAAAAACAGGCTCGGAAAGCGCGAGGTGCGGACCAGAAAAACATCAGTCAACCAGCCCGCACCTAAGTGCATTAAGCTGCTTTTTTAGCCGCTTGTGCAATCAAACGTTCTACGGTGGGCGATGCTTGCGCACCCACGCCGCGCCAGTAGGTCAAGCGGTCTTGTGCAATGCGGATGCTCTCTTCATTTTCAGTCGCAATCGGGTTGTAAAAACCGATGCGTTCAATGAAGCGACCATCACGGCGGTTGCGTTTATCAGAAACGATAATGTTGAAAAACGGACGCGCTTTTGCGCCTCCGCGAGCGAGTCGAATAACGACCATGGTAAATCCTTTGGGAGACTGATAGAAATTTCAGCCATAAAATTCAGAGTTTGAGACACGCAACTGACCACCCGATCAGTGACACTCTAAATAGCTCTCCATTATATCTTTTTCTTGAGCAGACCCAGGTTTTCTTAAGCCATGCCAAAACTGAAGGTACTGCATTCAATGGACAATGCCGCATGAAACATAAAACTTGGGCTGTTTGGCTCACCCTCTTTCTGGGCCCCTTGGGACTGCATCGCCTTTACCTCTTTAGAAAGTTTGATGCTTTTTCTTGGTCGGTTTTACTGCCTAGCTTGCTGGGCGTTTACGGCTTATTCCGAGCCAACACCGTGGGCCTGGATGACCATTTAAGTTGGCTGCTGATCCCGCTCCTTGGGCTGAGCGTAAGCGCTTGTGCACTCACCGCTATCGTATATGGGCTGATGGATGCAGCGCGCTGGAATGCACGCTACAACCCTGGCTTGGCAGCGCAAGCCAAGGTGGGTGAGACGAACTGGCTCACCGTGGGCGGCTTGGTGCTGAGCTTGTTTATAGGGGCCTCGGTGTTAATGGCCTGCATTGCCTATAGTTTTGAAAACTTTTTTCGCTACCTTGGCACGCAATGACCGCCCCGCTTGCATTCAGTGGTTACAAAGCGCGTGCTAAACGCGCAACACCTTCACGAATTTTGTCTAAATCTGCCGTAGCAAAGCTCAGGCGAAAGGTGGACGGGTCGGCGTCGTGCGCATAAAAGGGCGCGCCCGGCACAAAAGCCACCAACTGTTCGATCGCACGCTGGGCAAAGGCATTGGCATCTTGGCTTGTTCCGCCCTCGCCCGTTAAGCGGGCCCAGAAAAACATGCCACCTTGGGGTGCATTAAAGGCCACGGCATTGCCTAAATGCTGCTGCAAGCATTGCGCCATGGTGCGTGCACGCTCGGCGTAGGTGCTGCGCACTGTTTGCAGCACCGCTTCCATGCGATTGAGGCCCAGGTAATGGGCGGCAATCGCTTGGCTCAGGTTGCTGGTATGCGCATCGCTGAATTGTTTGCACATGGTGGCGCGTGCCAACAAAGGCGCGGGCGCCACCATCCAACCAACGCGCAGGCCTGGGCTCAAAATTTTGCTCAAAGAACCGCAATGCACCAACCAGTCCCTGCTGCCGGGAACTTGGTCGCTCAATGCCAACAAGCTCGGTGGAGGAGGCGTGTCAAAGAACAGGTCGGCATAGGGCGCATCTTCCACGATCACCGTTTGGCTGCGCACGGCCAGCTCCAGAATGCGTTTGCGCCGCTGTGAACTTAAGGTGGCCCCGCTGGGATTGCCAAAGGTTGGAATCAGGTAGACCAATTTGGGTTTGTGCTCTTTGATCAGCGCCTCTAGGCGGTCCACGTCTACGCCATCGGCGTCAATCGGGGCGTTGATGAGCTGTGCGCCATACAAACGGAAACATTGGATGGTGGCCAAAAAAGTCGGGGCTTCGACGATGACTTTGTCGCCGGGTGAAATCAGGGTTTTGCCGATCAAATCCAACGCCTGTTGGCTGCCCGTGGTGACGATTAGTCCCTCTGGCGCAACAGTTGAATTTTTATTTTTCATCCAAGCGCTCAGGCTTTCACGCAAAGGACCGTAGCCTTCGGTGGCACCATACTGCAACACGGGTCCGGGCGTCTGGGTCAACACAGCGTCGGCAGAGGCGCGAATTCCCTCTGTATCGAACAGCGCGGGGTCTGGAAAGCCACCGGCAAAGCTGATGATTCCAGGTTTGCCTAAGAGTTTGAACAACTCTCGAATGGCGGAAGTTTCGATTTGGTCAAGGCGTTGGGCAAATTGCATGGTTTTGTAAATAAAGCAGATTGGGGTAAATTGTGACCGATTAAATAAACCGTACGGGAAGGGGTAAAGATGCCAACTTTAGAATCGTTTTTTGAAAACGTTCAATTGCCAAGTATTTCAGAAGTCGCGCAAACGCTTATCAACACACTCAATCAAGATGAGACCTCGATCGAGGAACTCAGCACCCTGATCTCACACGATCCCGCATTGTCAGCCAAATTATTGCGTTTAGCCAACAGCGCCCAGTTTGGGCTCCCCCGGGCTGTAGGCACAATTGACGATGCCATTGCCCTTGTCGGCTTAGAAAAAGTACGCACCTTGGCCTTGGCCGCCTGCCTGACCGGCACATTTCCCCAAATACCCGGCCTAGACCGAAAAACCTTTTGGACAAGCAGCATGGCCTGCGCCCATTATGCGCAGTGGCTGGCCGAATTCGTGGGCAGCAATGGCCAAGTGGCTTGGCTAACAGGCATGATGCTGCGCTTGGGCGAGCTGCTGATTGTCCAAGCGCACCCCCAAATTTTGCAAGAAATCGAAAAAATGCCCCGCATTCCGGGCGTGCGCTGGCAACGTGAAAAGCGCCTCACTGGCTTTACCGAGGGGCAAATCACCGCAGAATTGGCACGCCGCTGGAATTTTCCTTTGCAAATGGTGCA
>JBIPME010000151.1:0-5122 GCA_044369275.1 Rhodoferax sp. | reverse complement strand
GCGTCGTAGTCCAGCGTGGCCGGAATCTCGGACACTTTCTTCAGCAGCTCTTTAAGCAAGGTGCTGGTGAACAGGTTGAAGGTCTTGGGCAACACACCCGCCAACGTGGGGTTGTGTTGCTCAATCTCGCGCATGGCGGCGTTGACCTTGGCACCAATGTCGGCAGACTCAGGCAGGGTCAGCAGGTAGTCAAACCGCGCCTCGGGGCTGAGGTACAGCACGCTTTCCGCCTGGTAGGCGGTGGGATCGTCTACCCGGCTGCCACGGCGAGCGGAACTGCCAGCGGCTTCCAACTTGGCGCGCAGCACGGCAAAACGGACTTCGGCAAAGCGCAAGAAGATCAAGCCAAGAATGGGGCCGGAATATTCCTGCGGCTTGAGGCCCGAATTGGCGCGAAATTGGTCGGCAGCATCCCACAGGCGCTTTTCAAGCGTGGTGGTGGCACTGTCTTTTTCTGAGGGGGCGACCCATTGCATAGTTTGGTACTTTCATTGACTGGGCGATGATAGTGCAGAAAGTGCAGCCACACGCTCAGAAGTCGCCCAAAAAATCAATGCCTTCGCGCAGGGCTTGGGGTTCAACCATCCGCTCGGCCAACAACGGGTTCAACAGCACGCCGTGCTGCGCTTTGCATTGCTAGCGCAAACACCCCGCCCCCCACCCTCCCCCTCAATCAATCTGAACCAACTGTTTGCCAAAGTTCTTGCCTTTAAGCAGCCCCAAAAACGCCTCGGGCGCGGCGGCCAGGCCTTGGGCCACGGTTTGGCGGGGGTTGAGTTTTCGGTCGGCGACGAGGCTGGAGAGTTCTTGCAGGGCTTGGGGCCAGATGTCCATGTGTTCGCTGACGATGAAGCCTTGGATTTTGAGGCGGTTGACCAGAATGAGCGCGGGGTGGGTCATGGGCAGGGGGGCGCCATCGTAGCCGGCGATCATGCCGCAGACGGCGATGCGGGCGAAGGGGTTGGTGCGCAGCATGACGGCGTCGAGCACCATGCCGCCTACGTTTTCAAAGTGGCCGTCGATGCCGTCGGGGCAGGCGCTTTGCAGGGCTTTGGCCAGGGTGCTGTAGTGGCTGTGTTGTTTGTAGTCTATGCAGGCGTCAAAGCCGAGTTCTTGGGTGACGTAGGCGCATTTGTCGGGGCCGCCTGCGATGCCGACCACGCGGCAGCCTCGGGCTTTGGCCAGTGCGCCAAAGGCGCTGCCCACGGCACCGCTGGCGGCGCTGACGGTGACGGTTTCGCCGACTTTGGGGACGATGATGCGCACCAGTCCGTACCACGCGGTGACGCCGGGCATGCCCACGGCCCCTAGGTAGTGGCTGAGCGCGATGCGGCTGGTGTCGACTTTGCTGAGTGCGCCGGGGCTGTTGGCGTCTACGGTGCTGTAGATTTGCCAGCCGCCCATGCCGACCACGCTGTCGCCGGGGCTGAATTTGGGGTGGCGGCTTTGCACAACGAGGCCGACGGTGCCGCCGAGCATGACTTCGCCTAGGGGTTGGGGGTCGGTGTAGCTTTTGCTGTCGTTCATGCGCCCGCGCATGTAGGGGTCGAGGCTGAGGTATTTGTGGCGCACCAGGACTTGGCCGTCTTGCAAGGGGGCAACGGGGGTTTCTTGGATTTTGAAGTTGCTGGTGCTGGCCTCTGCCGTGGGGCGGTTGTCGAGCACGATGCGTTGGTTGACGAGGGCTTCGGTGGTTGTCATAAGGCGTCCTGTGGGTGGATGGGTGGGCGAGTGGGTTTGCAGCCAGCGAGGGCGGGCCTTGCGGGCTGGATGGTTGGATTGTGGGGCGGCTTTGCGTGGGCTGACTGTGCTGTGGGCGTGAACGTGAACCGGGGCGTGGACAAGAGCGTGGACAGCGGCGTGGACAGTAGCGTAGGTGGGGGCCTAGCTAGGCGCCGGTTTGCCAGCGCCGTGTTTAGCCTGCGGTGACGGCACTGACGCCGCCATCGACGGCCAGCCATTGGCCGGTGATGTGTTTGCCCGCCGCACTGGCAAAGAGGACGGTTGCGCCTTTGAGGTCTTCGTCGTCGCCCAAGCGCCTGAGCGGGGCTTGGGCGCTGAGGCGTTCGGTGCCGATGCTGTCTAGGAGGCCTTGGCTCATTTTGCTGGGGAAGAAGCCCGGGCAGATGGCGTTGACGGTGATGCCGTGGCGGCCCCATTCGGCAGCCAGCGCGCGGGTGAAGTTGATGACGGCGCCTTTAGAGGTGTTGTAGGCGATGGTTTGCATTTCGGGCGGGTTGCCCGCCAGGCCGGCAATGGAGGCGATGTTGAGGATGCGCCCGCGCTTGCGGGGCAGCATGGAGTTGTTGGCAATGGCTTGGGAGAGGAGGAAGTAGCCGCGCACGTTGAGGTTCATGACTTTGTCCCAAGCGGCAAGGGGGTGTTCTTCCGCCGGGGCGCCCCAGGTGGCTCCGGCGTTGTTGACCAAGATGTCTACCGGCCCCATGCGTTCGGTGGTTTCTGCGGCCAGGCGCTGGATGTGGCTTTCTTGGGCGCAGTCGGCGGCGGTCCAGCGGGCGTCGATGCCAGCGGCTTGCAGGTCGGCGCAGGCCTGTTCGAGTTCGTCGGCCTTGCGGGCGCTGAGCATGATTTTGGCCCCCGCTTCGCCCAGCGCGTGGGCCATTTGCAGGCCCAGGCCGCGTGAGCCGCCGGTGACTAAGGCGACTTGGCCGCTGAGGTCAAAGAGTTGTTGGATGGTGCGTGCCATGGTGGTCTCCTGGTTGGTGGTTGTTACGTTGGTATGTTGCTTAGGTCGTTAGCCGTTGGGAATCGCGTCGGGAATCGAATGACAAGTCGGGTTACAAATCAGGTTAAAAATCGTGTGGCAAATCGGGCTGCAAGTCGAATCGCAAATCGAATCGCAACGCGGGTTGCAACGCAGGTTGCCAATAGGGCTACCCCCACGGGGGTGGCGTAAACATTATGCGGCGAACTGGGTGCAAGGGGGTGTTGCGCACGGTACAGCTGCGGGGAACTGCGGGCAGCTACGGGAAATTGCATACAACTGCGTAGAACTGGGCGCAACTGGGCGCAACTTAGGTGCGTTGGTACAGCGTATACGCGTTGGCTGCCGCTAGCGTGGCCCAGCGGGATGGCCCAGCGCGGGGACTGGGCTGTGCAAGAATGGCCCGATTTAACGCACAGGACGCCCCCGCAATGAACCCACAATCGATTTTGGACTTCTGGTTTACCGAACTCAGCCCCAAGCAGCATTACGCCAAGGACGCGCCTTTGGACGATGCAATTCGCTCCCGCTTCGCAGCCACGCTAGAGGCCGCTGCGCGCTGTGAGTTGTGGGCGTGGCGCAGCACGGCGCAGGGGCGCTTGGCAGAGATTGTGGTGTTGGACCAGTTCTCGCGCAATGTGTACCGCGACACGGCCGCTTCTTTTGCGCAAGACCCGCTGGCGCTGGCGCTGGCGCAAGAGCTGGTGGCCAGTGGGCAGGACCGTGAGTTGCCCTTGGAGCAGCGCAGTTTTGCCTATATGCCGTATATGCACAGCGAGTCCGCACTGGTGCACGCGCAGGCCGTGGCGCTGTTTTCGCAGCCTGGCATGGAGAGCAGTTTGCGTTTTATGCTGCGGCACAAGGAGATTGTTGACCGCTTTGGCCGTTACCCACACCGCAACGCCATTGTGGGGCGCAGCAGCTCCGTCGATGAGTTGGCTTTTTTGCAGGAGCCAGGGTCGGGGTTTTAGGCGGGCGCCCATGGCGGTTTTTTGAGACCACCTGTCCCGCCTGAGGGTTGTGCGGGCCATTGGCAGGCCGCGCTACGCGGTGGCATTAACGGGTTGCAATAACAGATTGGGCTTTGTTTGAATGTTATTAATCGCACTTATATTTAAAATTATTATCAAATAAATCGTTTGAAATAAATATTTTTAATAATTAAACTGCGAAAAGGATAAATTTTTATTCTAAAGATGGACAGTCGAACTGGACAGTCAAACTTAGCCACGCAGCAATGCACTAACCGCACAAGGCAATACCTTTATGACCAATGCTAGTCTCATCCCCCCCTTCACCCTGGGAAGCGAACTTTTGGCGTTTTCGTCCCAGACCGAGGCGCGCCCTAGGGCCATGCTTGGCGCTACGGCGGATACGCCGGATGCGCCGCCAGCGACATTGTTTGACATGTTGCACACCGACGCGAAGGCCCCCTCTTCGACCACGGTTGCCGTGATTCCCACGCAAGATGGTGCGCCAACGCTGAGCAGCGAGCAGATGCAAGAGTTGCAAGACGTGATGATGCTGACGTCTTTTATCTCGGTGGCCTCGATGCGGCGCATCTACCAAACGGTGTACGCCAAGAATCCGCCCGATATCACCACGCCCGCGGGCGCGGCGCTGTTTGTGCAGTCGGCTGCGAATGCCAAGAATTTTGTGTTGACCAGCGCACTGGGCGGCTACCTGTCGCTCAACACCAGTGCGGCCAGGTCGTTCAAAGAAAGCACCACGTCTGCGGATTTGCACCTGGGTTTTCTCACCACCTTGTTCGACGGTTTTAACTTTCCGCCCGCCACGATCAAAGAGTTGGACGGCGTTTTGAGTTCTGTTACGCAGACGCTGGACAGCTTGAAAATGAGTTGGTCAGACCAGAGTTCCACCTTGGACCACATGATTTTTGTGTACTATTTTGAGGCCGTGGCGGGTTTGGAGCCAGTGGTCAAAATCCCCAAAGTTCGGCTGTATTTTCTGCACATTGACCAGTCGTCTTGGACGGCATCGGTGGGCAAATCTTCCGTGAGCCACATCGAGTTCAATATGAATTTCATTGACAGCGTGTACGACATGGACGTAGCCGCCACCGCGGCCGACAGAGCCAGCATCAAGGCCCTGCTGCACACGCTGACGGGCCAGGACATGGACGCTTTGAACCAGTTGCTGTCCCCCAAAACGGTCAAACAAGAAGGCGGTTGAAGCCTGCAACAAAGGGGGCTGTAAGGCAGCCCGTTGCCATCAGCTGCGCGAAAGGCAGCTGAGCCAAGCTGCACAAAGGGACACAAAGGGGCACCATGCATGGGTGCACGCAGGGCGCACGCAGGCTGCGCGCTGCTCAGGCCTGTATGCGCATGCCGCTGGTGATGTCAATCTAGGTTCAACGGCTGACGAAGCTGATATACG
>JBIPME010000150.1:0-5123 GCA_044369275.1 Rhodoferax sp. | reverse complement strand
GGCGACTCGCTGTGGGCGCATGGGTGGCGCAAATAAAGTACTCGTGGTTGCCATCGCCCCCTTGAATGGGCGAGTCAAACCAAGCCGTCACGGTGAGCCCCAAATCTTGGCAGGCCGTGCGCAACCGCGCCTCCACAATCGCGTACAGCGCAGGGTCTTTGACAATGCCGCCTTTGCCCACCTGGCCCGGCTGCAGCTCGAATTGCGGCTTCACCAAAGTCAGCAGCGTGCCGCCGGGTTTGAGCATGGGCACCACCGCAGGCAGTACCAAGGTTTGCGAAATGAATGAGAGGTCGGCCACGATCAGGTCGAATGCGGGTGCAAATTCAGGCCCAGATTCCAATGCAGCTTCAGCCAGCGACTCCGGCGCTGCCCTTGGCGCATCTGCGTGCGCAAGGTGCGGCGCAGGCGCGCCCTCTTCATCTTCTTCCTCTAGGTCTTCTTCTGCTTCTTCTTCCTCAAACAGGCCGTTGGCACTGGTGCTGTCTTCGTAAGCACGCTCCAAATCGGCGGCGCAGAGGCTGCGGGCATTGACCTTTTCCACGCACAAAACCCGGGGGTCACTGCGCAAGCTAGGGTGCAGCTGCGCACTGCCCACGTCCACGCCCACCACGCTGGCCGCGCCGTGTTGCAACAGGCAGTCCGTGAAACCGCCTGTAGATTGCCCCACGTCCAAACACGCCAGCCCCTTGGGGGACAGGCCCACTGCAGCCAGCGCCGCCTCTAATTTGAGTCCACCACGGGAAACGTAGCGGGCTTCAGAGTCGTCGAGCAAGCGCAGCTGCGCATGTTCGGGCACATCGTCCCCGTTTTTTTGCACACGCCGCCATTGCTCGCCTGTGTGCCACTGCACGCCGTCGGCGATGAGTCGTTGCGCTTGGGAGCGCGTCAGCGCCAGAGCGCGGTGTACTAAAAGTTGATCAATTCGCATCGTGTGTTTTACAAGGTTGTGCCAAGGGCGGGTGGGCGCTTAGGCTTAGTAGCGGTAGCTGTCTTTTTTGTAGGGGCCGGTTTTGCTCACGCCAATGTAGGCGGCTTGCGCGTCGGTGAGTTCGCTGAGCATGGCGCCTACTTTTTTAAGGTGCAAGCGCGCTACTTTTTCATCCAAGTGTTTGGGCAAGACGTAGACTTTACCGGCCTTGTATTCTTTTTGCTTGGTAAAGAGTTCGATTTGCGCAATGGTTTGGTTGGCAAAACTCGACGACATGACAAAACTGGGGTGCCCTGTGCCGCAACCCAGGTTCACCAAGCGGCCTTTGGCCAGCAAAATAATGCGCTTGGAGCGGGTTTTCCCTTTGGCGGGGAAGATGACGTGGTCCACTTGGGGCTTGATTTCTTCCCATTGCAGCTTCTCCAACGAGGCTACGTCGATTTCATTGTCAAAGTGGCCAATGTTGCACACGATGGCCTGGTCTTTCATGGCCGCCATGTGGGCGTAGGTGATGACGTTTTTGTTGCCCGTTGCCGTGACAAACAAGTCGGCCTTGTCGGCAGCGTATTCCATGGTGACGACTTTGTAGCCTTCCATGGCGGCTTGCAAGGCGTTGATGGGGTCCACCTCGGTCACCCAGACTTGGGCGCTTAAGGCCCGCAGGGCTTGGGCCGAGCCTTTGCCCACATCGCCATAACCGGCTACCAAGGCGACTTTGCCGGCAATCATGACGTCGGTGGCGCGTTTGATGGCGTCGACCAAGGACTCGCGGCAACCGTAGAGGTTGTCGAACTTGCTTTTGGTGACCGAGTCATTGACGTTGATGGCACGGAATGCCAAGCTGCCGTTGGCGGCCATTTCATTCAAACGCAGTACGCCGGTGGTGGTTTCTTCGGTCACGCCGATGATGGCTTTGAGGCGTCGGCTGTACCAAGTGGGGTCGGTTTTGAGCTTGGCCTTGATGCTGTTGAACAAGCAAACCTCTTCTTCGCTGCTGGGTTTGGCCAGCACTTTGATGTCTTTTTCTGCCTTGGCACCCAAGTGCATGAGCAAGGTGGCGTCACCGCCATCGTCCAAAATCAGGTTGGGGCCTTCGGTTTTGCTGCCTTTGGCACCGAATTCAAAAATGCGGTGGGTGTAGTCCCAGTAGTCGGCCAAGGTTTCGCCTTTGTAGGCAAAAACGGGGGTGCCTTGGGCCACCAGGGCCGCCGCAGCGTGGTCTTGGGTGGAGAAGATGTTGCACGAAGCCCAGCGCACCTGCGCGCCCAGTGCTTGCAAGGTTTCGACCAGTACACCGGTTTGGATGGTCATGTGCAAAGAGCCTGTAATGCGTGCACCTTTGAGGGGCTGTGATGCAGCGAACTCTTCCCGAATGGCCATGAGGCCGGGCATTTCGGTTTCTGCGATTTTTAACTCTTTGCGCCCCCAGGCGGCAAGGCCCAAGTCGGCGATCAGGTAGTCGGTAAATTCTGGTTTGCTAGGTTTTGTAGCGCGCATGGCATGTTTTTCCGTTGGTGGTTAATCAACCGCCATCCATGCGCATATTGGGCTACGAAGCTCACCGCACTGGATGGTGGGTGAGCGTGGTTGTTGCAAGAGAAGGTATCCGAGCCTCATTCACGGCAGTGAATTGCAACGCTCCTCGGATAGTTGGCATTATAGGGAGGCAAACAAAGAAGCCGCAAGCGCATTTTTCGCCGCAACACTGTGGCAGCCACTGCCACAAGCGCCACAAGCGCCACAAGCGCCGCAAGTGCCACGGCAAGCCAGCAGCAACGCGGCCAATACAGCCAATACGCGCGCGCCCGCTGCTACGAAAGCAGCTCGGTGTGGAACACTGCGCCCCAGAGCGCAGCAGCGCTGTCGCGCTCGGTTTGGGCCAGACTCACATCGATTTGGGTGGGCTCTTCGTTGAGCCGGGCGGTGTGTTGCATTTGGCGCAAAACGCGGTAGGCGCTCGCCGCGTGTTCGCCCAAGGGCGGGGGCAGCAGGCCGCAGGTTTGGGCACGCTGCAACAAGGCGATGTTGCCCACGTTGTCGCGCAATTCGGGGTGTTGCGCACTTTGCGACAAGACCAGGTATTGCACGGCAAACTCGATATCGACCATGCCTCCGGGGCTGTGCTTGAGGTCAAAGCGGGTAGCGGGGTTTTTGATGGGGTGGGCGCTGCGTACTTTATGGCGCATGGCTTCAATTTCTTGGCGCAGGTGCAAGGCCTCGCGTGGGGTCGCGATGACGGCGTTGCGAATCGCGTTGAAACGTTGCACCAAAGCGGGGCTGCCAAAGACGCAGCGTGCGCGTGTCATGGCTTGGTGCTCCCAGGTCCACGCGACGTTGCTGCCGCGTTGTTCTTGGTAGTTGGCGTAGGCGTTGAAGCTACTCACCAGCAGGCCCGCATTGCCGTTGGGGCGCAGTGCGGTGTCAATTTCGTAGAGGTCGCCATCGCTGGTTTTGACCGTGAGCCAGTTAATCAGTTTGCGCACCAAGGCGCTGTAGACCTCCATGGCACGCTCGTCCTCGTCTGCGTAGACAAAGACAAGGTCCAAATCGCTGCCGTAACCCAGCTCTTTGCCGCCAAGTTTGCCGTAAGCGATGATGCCAAACGACGTCTCCAAGGGGCGCTCTGGATGGAGCCGGTTTTTCAGGCGGCTCCAGCACCAGTGGGCCGTGGTGCGCAGAACGCTTTGGGCCAGCGCGCTCAGGTCGTCGGCCACTTGCTCTACGCTGAGCAGGCCTTCCACATCACGCGCTAGGATGCGAAACACCTCGGCATGCTGGGCGCGGCGCAGCAGGTTCAACAGGGTTTCGTCGTCGTCTTCGGCGTTGGCTTGCAGTGCGGCACGGCGGCGCTCGAGCTCGGCTTCAAAGTCCATGGCATGAAAGCGTTCATGCAGCATGTTGTCCAGGGCGAGTTCGTCAATCACGCCGGGGTGCTGTAGCAAATAACGCGCAGGCCAGCGCGCTGCGCCCAAGACGCGCAGCAGGCGTTCATGGACCTTGGGGCGCTCAATGAGCAAGGCCAGGTAGCTTTCGCGGCGCAGCAGGGGCTCAATCCAATCGACCAAGCGCACGGCGGCTTCTTCCGAGACTTTGCCTTGTTCCAGCCATTGTGCGGTTCGCTGCATTAAGCGCATCAAACGGCTGCGTGCACTTTCGCGCAGCGCCAGCACACGGGGGTGGGTTTGCCACAGCTGCAAGCGCGCCAAGAGCGGGCCGCGCACCTGGGCCAAGAGCGTATCAAGCTCCACGGCATCGCTGGGTGCGCCTTTGCCCGCGCAGCTTTTGCATGCCGGCTCAGGCCCCCCCAAAAGCACGTCAAACTCCAAGGCTACGCGCTCTCGGTGTTTGTCCAAGGTGCTTAAAAAACTGTCAACTTGGGTGAATCGCAGGGTCTGGGCGATCCAGAGCAGGTCCTCGTCTTGGGTCGGTAGCACATGGGTTTGCTGGTCATCCAGGTATTGGATTCGGTGCTCTACTTGGCGCAAAAACAAATAGGCTTGGCGCAGGCTGTCCGCCGTGGCCTGTGGCATGAGGTTGGCCGTGGCCAGGTGCTGCAACGCTTTCACGGTAGGTCGGGTGCGCAATTCAGGAAACTGGCCCCCGCGCACGACTTGCAGGAGCTGCACAATGAATTCAATTTCTCGAATGCCCCCGCGCGAGAGCTTGACATCGTTACTGCGTTCGGGGTGGCCTGCGCTGCGTTGGCTGGCGTGGTTGCGGATTTGGCGGTGCAGCACGCGCAAGGCATCAAACACGCTGTAGTCAAGGTAGCGCCTAAAGACAAAGGGCACCACGATGCTGCGCAACTCTTGCGCAAAGGGGGCCTGCACCAAGGCGCTGGGCGCGACAATGCGGCCTTTCAGCCAGGCAAAGCGCTCCCATTCACGCCCCTGCACCTCAAAGTACTGCTCCAAAGCCGCCAGCGACACGCAACTGGGGCCCGAGTTGCCGTTGGGCCGCAGTGCCAAATCGATGCGGAACACGAAGCCATGTTCGGTGGTCTCGCCGATCAGGGCGTAAATCGCTCGAATTTGCTTGCTAAAGAAGGCTTGGTTGTCGATGCGACCCAGCCCCTGCGCATCGCCGCTGGTTTCGCCCTGGTGGTCGTAGAGGTAAATGAGGTCAATGTCGCTCGACACATTGAGCTCGCGGGCACCGAATTTGCCCATGCCCACCACCGCCATATGCGCGG
>JBIPME010000221.1:0-4240 GCA_044369275.1 Rhodoferax sp. | reverse complement strand
CTCAGCATGGACCCCAGCCGGGTGGACGTTAACGTGCACCCGACCAAAATCGAAGTCCGCTTTCGCGACAGCCGCGAAATCCACCAAGCTATCCGCTACGCCGTGGAAGACGCGCTCGCCCTACCGCGCGCGGGCCAAGCCGACCCTGCGGCCCCGGGCCTTGCCGCAAGTGCGCGCCCCCAAGCTTTTGCCACCGCCAACCGCCTCTCTGGCGCGCCAGGCTTACCCGCCTCCAGCGCCTTCGCAGCCGCACGCCCAGCCCAGCAAAGGTCCATGCAATTTACGCACCAGCCCTACCCAACGGACGCCGCCGACGCCTACGGCCACCGCGTGAAAGAGCTGGGGGCTTTGTGGCAAAGCACGCCCGACAGGGCTGCATCCCAACCCACACCGCATTCCACACCACACGCCACCAGCGGCAGTGCCTTTGACGCAGCCCCCGGCACAGAATCCGCCGACGCACTGGCGGGCCCAGCGCAAGGCGCGGATGTTTTCCCCCCTATTTCCAACGACCCCAATGCTTCCAATGCGCCCAATGCAGCGCTGCCCGAGGAGGCCCCGCACTGGCCGCTGGGGCGTGCGCTGGCGCAGCTGCAGGGCATTTACATCTTGGCGGAAAATGCCCAAGGCTTGGTGATTGTGGACATGCATGCCGCCCACGAACGCATTGTGTACGAGCGGCTGAAAACCCAATGGGCCGCGCTGCAGCAGACCCCGGGCACGGACGCGGCTGCCGCGCTGGGCCAATACCCTGGCCAGCTTGCCAGCCAGCCGCTGCTGATCGCCGCCACCTTTGCTGCAACACCGATTGAAGTCAGCATTGCCGAGACCCACGCCAGCACCTTGGCAACGCTGGGGCTGGAAATCACCCCCTTGTCACCCAAGACCTTGGCCGTGCGTGCGGTGCCCACCAGCCTGGCCCAAGGCGACGCCGTGGAGCTGGCGCGCAGCGTGTTGGCCGAACTCGGGCAGCACGACGCCAGCAGCGTCATCGAACGCGCCCAAAACCAACTCCTGGCCACCATGGCCTGCCATGGCGCAGTGCGCGCCAACCGCAAACTCACGCTGGAGGAGATGAACGCTTTGTTGCGCCAAATGGAGTCGACCGAGCGCAGCGACCAGTGCAACCACGGGCGGCCCACTTGGCGTCAGATCAGTGTGCGTGAGTTAGATAGCCTGTTTTTGCGCGGGCGCTAAGCAGTCCTGCACGCTAAGCATTCCCACGCAGCACACACTTTCACGCGCTTGCGTGCACAGCTTGCCCCTGTGCACGCAAATTGCACGCAAATTTCGCGTGCAAGTGGTGTATGAAAGTGGTGCATGCAAGTTCTTTCACGTTAACTTCCATGCACGCCAAGTTGGCGCTTCTTCATGGAGCTTATGCATGCAAGTCGTGCCACCTCAACGCATACCGATTTTCACGTCGCCAAAAATCGCCCCCGCCTCGCGTGGCAGGCAGCGCCAGTACTGCGCTTGGGCCTGCACCTGCCCGCCCAGCGCGGCGGCGGCCTGCCAGCCCCAGCGGGGTTGGTACAGAAAAGCCCGCGCCAGCGCCACCAAGTCGGCGTCGCCGCGCTCCAAGATGGCCTGGGCCTGTGCGGGGTCGGTAATCATGCCCACGGCCACGGTGGGAAGTGCGCAGTGCAGGCGCACCTCGCGCGCCAGGTGCACTTGGTATTGCGGACCCAGCGGTATTTTTTGCAGCGGTGACACGCCACCCGACGAAATGTGCACAAACTGCGCGCCCGCTTCGCGCAGCTGCAAGGCCAGCGCAGCGGTTTGCGCAATCGTCCAGCCCCCTTCGACCCAGTCGGTGCCCGAAATGCGCACGCCCAAGGTGCCGCCAAAAGCTTGGCGCACGGCCTGAAATACCTCCATGACCAAGCGGGTGCGGTTTTCATAACTGCCGCCATAGGCATCGCTGCGCTGGTTGGACAGGGGCGATAAAAATTGGTGCAGCAAATAGCCGTGCGCGGCGTGTAGCTCGACAGCGTCAATTCCCATGGCTTGCGCACGCTGGGCGGCGGCCACAAAGTCGTGGGTGATTTGCGCAATTTCAGGCAGTGAGAGCGCGTGGGGCGCGGGTTCGTGCGGCGTGTGCGCCAAAGCGCTGGGGGCCACGGGCTGCCAGCCGCCTTGTTCGGCTGCCAGCAGCATGCCACCATGCCAAGGCGCGGCACTGGACGCTTTGCGGCCCGCGTGGCTCAGTTGAATGCACACCGGCAGGGGCGGCGCCAAACGCCGTGCGCGCTGCAAATGCGCATCCAGTGCCTGTGCGGTGGCATCGTCCCACAGACCCAGGCAACTGGGGCTGATGCGGCCCTGCGGGGAGACGGCGGTGGCCTCCATCGTGAGCATGCCCGCGCCGCTGTTGAGCAGATTGGCCCAGTGCGCCAAATGCCAGTCGGTGGCCTGTCCGTGTACGGCGCTGTACTGGCACATGGGGGCCACCACAATCCGGTTGGGCAGTGTCAGCGGGCCATTGGGGGCGTGGAAGGTGAAGGGGGTAAAGAGGAGGCTCATGCCAACATCATAGGCCGCGGGCGGTGGTTTGGGCTGTTCTGTGCGCGTGGCTGTTTCGCTGGTACGCCGGTGCGTCGTGGGGCTTTGCAGCGCGAAGGGCCTGTGCAATAGCCTAGGCCGTGCCCTGCGCTCGGGGCTGGCTGTGCGGTGCCGTGCGGGGCTGGTGTGGCCAGTGGAGCTGCTTTGGATTCCCGCGTTGGCCTGCGGTGTGGCCCCTACGGCGGCCATTTTGCCCGCCGTGGGGGCCTACCGGGTGGGTGTTTTGGCGTTGTTGCAAGCGCGGTGAAGGGGTTTAGTCATTGCGGCCCGATACGCTGTCGATATGGAACAGGTAGCCCGCCCCATGCACGGTTTTGATGAGGCTGCCAGGGGCGCTGGGGTGGCGTAGTTTTTTGCGCAGGCGCGACAGCAGCAAATCGATGCTGCGTTCGTAGGCTTGGATTTCGCGGCCCCGGGCTTGCAGCATCAGGCGCTCGCGGCTGAGCATGCGGCGTGGGTGTTGCAAGAAAACCCAGAGCAGGCGAAATTCCGCGTTCGACAAGCCCACCACTTTGCCATCGGGGGCGTGCAGGCTGCGGGCTTCACGGTGCAACTCCCAAGGGCCAAATGCCACCACATCGCTGTGCTCCCAGTCCACAGGGGCAGGGGGTGCTGTGGGTGTCCAGTCGGGCGATGTTGAATGCGACGGGTGCACGGGTTGGCTGCTTGCTGCGGGTGTGAATGGCATGGGGTGTCAGTCTAAAAAGTTTGGCGCTGGCGAGTGCCCGTAAATGCGGCTTCAACACCCGTCTTTTTCCTGCAATGTGCGGCGATTTGTACCCACCTTGGTACAAGTTGGAAACCTTTTTTATTGCTATCAAACCAATAATGTTTACGGTGGCAGTCCTCTGTCTGGGAGCTGCTTTTCACCTGACTTTATCGAATAGAAAGACTGTAATGAGTAGCATAAGTAGCATAAGTGCCTTCAAAGGCAGCAGTGATGCCTGGTCCGGCGTCCAAAACAAACGCGGTTC
The DNA here is from genome assembly GCA_044369275.1 of Rhodoferax sp. Taxonomy (GTDB): domain Bacteria; phylum Pseudomonadota; class Gammaproteobacteria; order Burkholderiales; family Burkholderiaceae_C; genus Allorhodoferax. The sequence continues at coordinate 704 of JBIPME010000221.1, read as the reverse complement.
CGGCCAAGCTTCCGCCTTGACCCCAATTTTTTCCAAACTCGATGGCAACAACGATGGCGGCATCGATAAAACCGAACTGAAAGCGGTGCTTGACAAAGTCAGCCAAAAAACCGGTTTGTCCTTGGGCGGGCAAACCGACGCGCTGTTGACCAAGCTCGATGGCAACGGCGATGCCAGCATTAGCAAAGAAGAGTTAGGCCAAGCGCTTCAAAGCCAGTTGCAGCCGGTGCCCAATACCATGTCGTTTGCCCAGTCGCGCAGTGCCGCGGGTGCAAACGCCATGTCGCCAGCCTCGGCAGCGGGCCAAGGCGGCAACCAGAAAGACATCTTTAGCGAAACCGATACCGACGGCGATGGCTTTATCAATGCCGCAGAAAGCCAAGTTTTGTCGGACAAAGTGAAGGCCGAGACAGGCCAAGACACGGGCGCGATGTTTACCAAGCTCGACAGCAATGGCGATGGCAAGCTGTCAAAAACGGAATTTAATGCCGACAAACCCCCAGGCGGCGGTCGTCCGCAAGGTGGCCCACCGCCCGGGGGTGCAGGTGGCAGCGGTGGCGCTACGGGTGTCGCTGGCGGCGCAGGCCCCCAAGGCAAACAAGGTCCCCCAAGCGCGGGCGGGCCACCACCCAAAGCACAAGGCGCAGCGTCGGCTTCTGGGGCCACGTCTGCAAGCAACAAAACCTACGACTCTTTGGACACCA
>JBIPME010000267.1:0-3704 GCA_044369275.1 Rhodoferax sp. | reverse complement strand
ACTCCATCGCCTTGACCTTGGCTTTGCGCCTGCGTGCGCAGCCACCCACGTGGCTGTCGCTGAGTAAATCACGGTAGGCCGTGATGTCTTTGCCCATGCGTTTGAGGATAGGGTCGGGGTTGGGCAGCCAGCTGCTAAAGCCAAAACCCTCCATGCTGCGCTGGCGTGTGGCCAGCTGCATGGGGAGCGGGTTTTGGATTTGCCCGAAGGGGGTGAACTGGGTGGGGCTGGTGTAGATGCCGTGGGTTGCCATAGTGGTGCTCAAAGTGATTTAGTAACCCGCAAGCACACGGCCTAGGCCGCTGCTGCTGGGGCGGCTTGCAACAGTCACGGGGCCGCTGATGCCGGAGCCTGCGTGCAGTGCCAGGGCCAATGCCCAAAATCTGTCCGCGTGGCCGTCTGGGCTGCTCTCGGCAATGAAGCGGATGTTGCCTGCGGCGGTGACCGTCTTTTGCACCTTACGCAGGTCTGCGCGGATCACCGGGTCTTCGGGGATGCGCAGGGTGTGGTCTTCCATGGCCCCGCGCACGGGGTATGCCAAGGCTTCTTTTACTTGGCCCGTGAAGGTGACGGCTTCTACGCGGTAGCTGCCAAACTTGTCTTGGGCGTCGTCTGCCCAGCCAATGCCCAAACCCGTGGCGTCTATGCAGATGCGGTCGCACACGGCGAACCACGGGTACAGGATGGCTTCTTGGGCGCTTTTGCGCATGTTTTGCATAGTCTCTACATGCCGCGTGTAAAAGACATCGCCTAGTTTTTCGAGTACCCACAAAACGGTTAAATCTTTTTTACGGCCAATGTCTACGCCGCAGTAAAGACGCCCGGCAAAGGTGTCGGTAAAGCTGCGCTGCCAGAGCACGCCTGCGGCGTATTCGCAGGCGGTGATAAGGCCGTACTCTAAAAATTTTGCATCGTCGTCGGCGGGGACGCACATGTATTCTTGGTCAAACGATTCTTGGTCTGCGCAGCCTTTTTGGATGAAGTCAAAATACTCGGCCTCGGTCATGACTTGCTGCTCGGCATCTGCTGGCAGGGCCTGCTGCAACTTGTACAAAAAGCCTTGGTCGAGTGCGTCTTGCAGCGTGACTTTGTGCAAGCTGATTTTCTTGGGGTTACCCTTTTCGCGAGCCTCTCGAATCAGCCCGTTAAAAAAGCTGTGCGATCCGCGATGGGTGCTGATGATCTCCATGTTGCCGCCCCAGGTGATGCCGGGGGAGGCGATGGCCCAGAGCTTGCGCTGGTCTTTGTGCAGGGCAAATTCATCGAGCACGCGGCTACCGCGTTTGCCCGCTTGCGCGTCGGGGTTGCTGCTCATGCTGTGGATGCGCCGACCGCTGGCGAATTGGAGCACGCAGGCGGTGAGCTTGTCTTTGGCATCAATGACCACCTCGCCCATGTCCTTGGCGGCCAAATTCATAATGCCCGCCCACATCTTGCAGTCCTCAATAAACAGGCGCGCTTGGATGTCGTCGCGGCTGCTCACCCACTCATCAAACCGTGCGCCCTGCGCGGCGGCGCGTTCGTTGGCCGCGTAGGCGGTGGACCAGCTCGCGCCGACTTGGCGCGTTTTTTCCATGAGCTTGAGCCGCGAATTGTCTTTGATCCACTTGGCCTGAAAAGGCAAAAAGATGGCATCGCGGTCTTTGGGGATGTTGCGTGCGCGGCCTTTGATTTTTGCCATATCAGACAATCCCCAGCGCTTCTCGGATGGCTTTTTTAGTGTCTTCGGTTACCCCGCCTTTGCTGCCCATGGCATTGAGTTTTTCGCGCTGCTCCTCTAGCAGTTTTTCACGGGCTTCGCGGGCAATGCCTTGGCGCTCGCGCAAGCTCAAGCTGCGGCTCTCTTGCACCGCTTTGACCGACTTGGCCAAGTCCAGCAGCTCTTTAATTTCCATTTCGCCGGGGGAATTGAGCTTGCCAAAGGCCGCTTGCGTGGTGAGCGTGGTGAGGAGCTGGACCATGAGCGGGCCGCTCTTGTCGTCAAAGTTTTCGCCCAACTCAGCCACCATGACCTCGGCCACCGCTTGGGTCTCGCGGTAGCCTTTGATCATCTCCTCCATGCCCTGCTTTTTGCGGCCCAGGGCGCTGCGGCTGGGCAATGCGCCGGGCATCGCTTTGAGTTGGTCGGCAAAGTGCAGCTGCAAATCAGCAATCAGCTGGTCGAGGGTCATGGTGTTATCACGCAAGCGCTTGTCGATGTGCTTGCGGATGTTCTCGGGGAGCATGTCCACCGTGCTTTTGCGTCCCATAGCGCGGGCCTTATGCGCTGGGGCGCTTGACGCCGGGCACCGTTGCGCGACCCGTGGCCACGTCTTGGCCGCGCTCGGTGAGTGTGGCCAATAGCACGCTGCCCTCATCGCCCAGCGCCTTGGTTTTTAACAACCGTTGCTCGTCTAACCAGTTGAGTTCGGAACGAAAAAGGTCGCGTGAAATGTTGTGGCCCCGGCTGGTTATCAATGTATATAACACAGAGCTGTTGCTCTCGTAGCCTGGCAGTCTGTTAAGGATGCACAAGATAACCAAACGTCGGTCTTGTTGCATGTGCTCTGCGTAGTCCATCCGATCACCTCCCTTGCGAACGTAAATGCTCATCCATCGATTTCATGGTGTCGCGGATGCCGCTTAAATTTTCTTCAATGTATTTTTGCGAGGTTGCAATTTTTTCGACCTGCACGCGCATGTCTGCAAAGCTTTGCGCCGTGGGCAGGTTTTCCATGCGTGACTCGATTTTGTCGAGTCGGCTTGCGTGGGCCGCAAGCGCCTTTGACAAAGTCTCTTCTACGGCCTTGATGTAGGACGTATTGTCCTTGTCGCGCGTGGCAAAAATCGTGTAAACAAAAACCCCAATAGTCGCCAGCGCGTTGGCTATTTTCCACAGCCAATCTGCAATGTTTTGATCGATGTTCATGCCTTGCCCTTCAATCTTTCGAGGGTCCGTAACCCACCAAAACCCAACATGCCGCCCAGCAGTGTCATGAGGGTGTTGGTGTCCAAATCGGGCATGGGCGCGCCGTGCCCGTAGTAGGTAAATAGCCCGTTGCTGATGGGCCGCAGTAAAAACTGGTAGCCCAGGCCTAGGCCGCAGACCCAGCCGCACAGCGGCCTCCAGCCCCCCCGAAAATTGCTGCCGCTGTTGCCATCTGCCTCGTTGATGCGCGCTTGCGCCAGCGCCAGCTGCAGCTGGACATCGAGCTCTTTAAACTCGCCCGCCTGTTGCAGCTTGAGCAGCTCTAACTGCGCAGCGGCTTGCGCCGCAGGGTCGGGCCACAGCTTGTTGATCAATGCGCGGCCTACGTCGCCGATCAAAGTAAAAAGCAAGGGGTTCATTTAGGCACCATCCCTGCTTTGAGCTGGGCAAGGTTTAGCCCGCCCGTGTACTGAAAATGGGCGCTCTCTTTGAGCTTGCCGCTCCAGCGCCCGCTCCACTCCAGGCCCACGGCCTCGCCACACTTGCCAAAAGTGGCCCACAGGCGCTTGCCGTCTGCCGTGGTGTTATCCCATGCGGGCTTGCCGTGCAGCATGGGCACGGCGTCAAACGCCACACGGTGTTGGTGCATGCTCTCGCCGCCGCGCCTGTTTGTGACGATGGCACCCGGCAGGGTGCGGCCCTGCGCATAGGCCATGTTTTGGCTCTGCTCGTCTCTGTACGTGCAGTAGATCAGTACGTCTATGCCGTTGGCCTTGCACTCTTGCATAAACGCAAG
>JBIPME010000164.1:0-4940 GCA_044369275.1 Rhodoferax sp. | reverse complement strand
ACTCCCACCGAAGTTTGTTTAGAAAATAAACGCAGCTGGGAAAAAGAGGTGCAAAAAACTTTCAAAGTTCATGTGACTTTTTCTTAGCATAGCCACGCTTGGACCAAGCTAGGCCAGCTTGGGTTAAAAAGCCCTTGCGCGGCTTGCATGAAGTCCCCGCCCCGTTTTCGTTAAGCCTTTCGTTCAGCTTTCGTTAAGCCTTGGGCAAACTTGCATTGCCTGCCCCAAGCCAATTTTGAATACAGGCCAAGAACGCTTGGGGGTCGTCTCGCATCACCCAATGCCCTGTGGGCATGGCCTGCCACCGGCTGCCTGCCGACTGCGACAAGTGCACCAGCCACTGGGGTGAGTGAAACATAAAGGGCTTGTTTTGGCCATAAATGAACAGCACCGGGCAGATCGGCTTGACTTTCGCACAGCCGCGCAGCCCCCCTTGCAGACCGAACCACAGCATGGCGTAGGGGTAGTTCATTTGCCAGCCTAGGGCCTCAGCGGGGCGCGGGTGCGCGGGGGTAGGCGCAGCATGTGCACCATCGAGGGGATTGGGTGGATTGGGTGGATTGGTTGGATGGGGGGTGTGCGAAGGCATCTGGATGTGCAGACGCCGGACCATAAAGCGCGTCATCCACTGGGCCAACGCGGGACTGGCGTGGTGGCCCATTTTCCATGCCAACGCCAGCCAAAACTGGTAGCCAAATATTTGCCATTTTGCGCGGCCGCTCAGGCTGTTGCGGTAGTTTTTGGTGTTGTGGTCACCAATGTCCACCGCAATGATGCGCGCAACCCGCTGCGGGTTGCGCGCTTGGTACTCGTAGCCAAAGGTGCAGCCCCAGTCGTGCAGCAACAGTGTCACAGGGCTGTCGGGGCTGACCGCATCAACAATTTTGCCAATGGTGCGGGTTAAATCGGCCAAAGACGGCGTGCGCTCGGGTTGCTCCAAGTCAAACCCCGGCAAGCTAAAGCGCACGCAGCGAAACTGTTTTTGCAGTGCGTGCACCGTGTCGTCCCACAGGCGGTAGGTGTCGGGCCAGCCATGCAGCATCACCACGGTGGGGCCGGTGTTGCCTTCTACATGGACCTGAACGCCGTCAATGGTGAGGGGCATGGGTATTGGGTATTGGTTGTTGGTTGTTGGTGAATCAACCAACTTGCACGCCCTTCCAAAAGGCGACATGGCCGCGAATGGACTCGGCTTGCGGTTTGGGGTCGGCGTAGTACCAGACCGCATCGGTGTTGAGGTCGCCATTGACCAGCAGCGAGTAGTAGCTGGCTTGCCCCTTCCAAGGGCAACTGGTTTTGTGATTGCTAAACGCAATAAATTCTTGCCGCAAAGCGCTCTGCGGGAAGTAATGGTTGCCCTCTAGCAGGACGGTGTTGTCACTCTCGGCAATGGTTTGGCCGTTCCAGGTGGCTTTCATCAGGGACTCCTTGGGTTGAAAATCAGGTTTTGCTGGCGGCGGCTTTGCGGTCTGCGCTTACCTTTTGCGCACTGGGCCGCTGCCCTAGGTGTTGGATGTAGGGTTTGTAGTCAATGCCTGCTTCGAGCAGCATGTCTTTGCCATATACCGCACGGGTCGCCATGCCCACCAGTGGCAGGTTGTTGAAGGCCACAATGTCTGCCATGCTGAAGGTGTCGCCCGCAATAAAGGGTGTGAACTTGAGCAATTTTTTGGCCCCTTCAATGTTGCGCGCCAAGGTTTTTTGCACGCGGTCCTTCGTTGCATCGTCCACACTGCCGCCAAAAAATGCCTGCGCATACAGCTCGCGTGCCACCAGCTCCAGATGCAAATCGATGTAGAGCATCAACTCCTGCACCTTGCCCGCCGCATAGGCCCCGGCGGGGAAAAGCGCAGGGGTTGGAAAGGCGGTTTCGATGTAGCGCAAGATCGCTTGGCTTTCGCACATGCCGCCTTCGGGCGTTTGGATAAAAGGCACCTTGCCCAAGGGAGAAAGCGCCAAAACCGCAGGGTCTTGGCTGCGCGGCAGGGTGTGCGCCTCTTCAAAAGCTGCGCCTTTTTCGAGCAGCGCCATTTTCACGACGTTGTAGTAGTTGGAAATGGAAAATCCGTAGAGCGTAATCATGGGGGTGTCCTTTTTGCTTTTGGCAGGTGGTGGTTAAGAAGGGGTGGAGGGAGACGCATCGTACAAAGCGCACAAAGCCAAGGCCAGCGCTTGCGCGACTTTAATGCCATCGACGGCGGCAGACAAAATGCCACCGGCGTAGCTGGCACCTTCGCCCGCCGGGTAGAGCCCGCTCACGTTGGTGCTTTGAAAGTCTGTGCCACGCGGGATTTTGATCGGGGAGGAGGTGCGGGTTTCCACGCCGGTCAGCAGCGCGTCGGCCATGTCAAAGCCTTTGATTTTTTTGCCAAATGCGGGCAGCGCCTCACGGATTGCCGCAATCGCATACGGCGGCAGGCTGCCCGCCAAGTCCGTGGGTTTGACGCCAGGGCGGTAGGAGGGCTGCACGCTGTCCCAAGCGGTAGACGGGCGTGCGGCCAAGAAGTCGCCCACTTTTTGGCCTGGTGCTTCGTAGTTTGCGCCCCCCAACACGTAGGCTGCGCTTTCGAGTTGGCGCTGCAATGCGATGCCTGCCAAGGGGTGGACGTGGGCGAAGCTGTCTGCGTGGCGGGCTTGCGGGGTGGACGTGGTGGACGTGGGCATGGTTGGCAGGGGCTGCTGCGCTTGCAATGCCTGTGCTTGGCGGGCGTACAGGCGTCCCTTTTCAGGCCCAAACGCGTGGACGAAACTGGCTTCGTCCTGGGGGAAGTCTTGGGGGTCTATGCCCACCACAATGCCTGCATTGGCGTTGCGTTCGTTGCGCGAATACTGGCTCATGCCGTTGGTGACCACGCGCTCGGGCTCGCTGGTGGCGGCCACCACGGTGCCGCCTGGGCACATGCAAAAGCTGTAAACGGCGCGGCCATTTTCGGCATGGTGCACCAGCTTGTAATCGGCGGACCCAAGCATGGGGTGGCCCGCATGGCGGCCCCAACGTGCCCGGTCTATGACGGTTTGGGGGTGCTCAATGCGAAAGCCAATGGAGAAGGGCTTGGCCTGCATGGCCACACCGCAGGCGTGCAGCATTGCAAAACTGTCCCGGGCGCTGTGGCCCAAGGCCATGACCACATGGGAGCCTAAGAGTTCATAGCGGCTGCCGTCGCTGAGCTGGTGCACCACCAGGCCGCGGAGTTGGCGGGTGTTGCCGTAGCGAGCGGCGCTTGCGCTGCTGGGACTGCTTGCGTTGCCCGTGGTTGCTTGGCCTAGGTCACGGGGATCGGTGAGATCGGTGGGGCTGCTGGCACCGGTGACACCGTTGATGTCTGTGTCACCGCTGGCACCGGTGACACCGTTGCTGTCGGTGTCGGGGTGGAATAACAGACTCTCTACGCAGTGCTCAAAGCGCACCTCGCCCCCCAGTGCAATGATTTGCGCACGCATGCTCTCCACCACTTTGACCAGTTTGAAGGTGCCAATGTGCGGGTGTGCTTCAAACAAAATGTCCGCAGGCGCGCCCGCGTGCACAAACTCTTGCATCACTTTGCGCCCCAAGTGCTGGGGGTCTTTGATTTGGCTCCAGAGTTTGCCATCCGAGAACGTGCCCGCACCGCCTTCGCCAAACTGCACATTGCTGCCTGGGTGGAGCGTGTTTTTACGCCAAAGCCCCCAAGTGTCCTTGGTGCGTTCGCGCACATTTTTGCCGCGCTCCAGCACGATGGGCTTGAAGCCCATTTGCGCCAGCAGCAGTGCGGCAAATATGCCGCAAGGTCCAAAGCCGACCACTACCGGGCGCTGCGCCAGCGTTGCTGGGGCTTGGGCGACCCAGCGGTAGCGCATGTCGGGCGTGGGGCTGACGTGGGGCTTGCGCGGCTGCTGGGCGAGCAGGCGCGCCTCCAGAGCGGGCGCAAGGTCCACATCCACAATGTAGACTGCCATGACATCGGCCTTGCGGGCATCGAAGCTGCGTTTGAATACTTCGAGCTGCGCAATGGTGCTGGGGTCTACCTCTAAGACTTGGGCGGCCAACTGGCGCAGGGCCTGCAGGGGGTGGCGCACAGGGGCGCGGTCGGCAGAGGTTTCGGTGGGGGCATCGCTGGCTCTGCGGGCATCGAGGGGCAGGGCGCTTAAGGGGAGTTTGAGTTCGCTGATTCGGATCATAGGTGGGCTCGTGTTGATCAAGCAGGGGCCAATGATAAAGGCCCCCGCGTGCCTGCGCCAAGCGGGATGCTAGCGTGCGCTAGTAGCGAGTCAAGCCAATCAGGTTGGCAAATACCCTTCGACCGACAAATACCGTTCGCCCGTATCGTAGTTAAAGCCCAAGACCGTGGCACCGGGGGCGATTTCTGGCAGTTTTTGCGCAATCGCCGCCAGCGTGGCACCGCTGGAGATGCCCACCAGCAGGCCTTCTTCGCGGGCGCTGCGCCGACCGTATTCACGGGCGGCTTCGGCATCGACTTGAACCACGCCGTCGAGCCACTGGGTGTGTAAGTTTTTGGGCACAAAGCCCGCACCTATGCCCTGGATCGGGTGGGGCGCAGGGGCTGCGCCAGAAATCACCGCCGAGGCGCTGGGCTCAACGGCATACACCTTGAGCTTGGGCCACAAAGGCTTGAGCACTTGGGCCACCCCGCTCAAATGGCCCCCGGTGCCCACGCCGGTGATGATGGCATCGATGCCTTCGGGGAAGTCGTTGAGGATTTCTTGCGCCGTCGTGCGGCTATGCACGTCGATGTTGGCCGGGTTTTCAAACTGCTGCGGTATCCAAGCGTTGGGCGTTTGCGCCAGCAATTCTTGCGCCCGTGCAATGGCGCCTTTCATGCCTTTTTCGCGTGGCGTTAAGTCAAAACTGGCCCCATACGCCAGCATCAAACGCCGCCGCTCCACAGACATGCTGTCGGGCATGACCAAAATCAAGCGGTAGCCCTTGATGGCCGCCACCA
>JBIPME010000196.1:0-4493 GCA_044369275.1 Rhodoferax sp. | reverse complement strand
CGATCAGGCGGGCAATGCTTCGCCGTGGTCGGTGTCTTTTCGTTGCGTAGTGAAGCGCCAGCCCTTGGCCGTCTCACTCAGCACCACCATAAACCGCTCGGATTCATTGAGCGCCGTAACGATGTTTTTTACTTGCTCGCTGCCGTTGGCGTGGGCGGTGTAAACCGTGCGAATGGACATATCGGCCATCTTTGGCACTTTGCCCGTTTTCTCCCACAGCGCAACGGCCTGATTTGTCACGCCCAGCACATGCCCAAGACTAGGCTGTGACAGCATCAAGCCTTGGCGAAGGTAGCGAAATTCAGCGCCCGTTAGCTTGGATGGTTTTTTTGTCAGCGCCAGACAAATTGCCTTAGTCAGGCCGTCCACGTCATCAATGGCCACCGCTTCGCCATAGGGCGTTTTTTGCACCTTGTAGCCGTTGGTAAGCCATACATTTTTAAGTCCGCCGTCTTTGTACTGATACATGTTCAGCCTCCTATGAGCAATGCAGTTATAACAATCCCAGCCATTGCACTGGGGCCATCCAGCGCCAGCACAACGGCTAAATCTCTGCCCGCCAGCATGCGCTCCATGCGGCATTGAATATGCCCCGTCTTTAGGTCAGGCTCAGGTTCACGCCGGATAACACCATGGCGCAAAACCTCCAAGACTTGCAACCGCGTAATGTGACGTTCTTTCATTCTTAATTCAGCATGCCGCGTAAAAAACACATTCACGCTATCAGCGGCCAAGTGCCTAATCAAGGTTTCCCATTGGCTTTTAGAGGGTGTGCGCGACATATAAAAATTATATGTTTTTTTTGCCCGCTGCCATGTGTTAACGCCCGTTAATGTCGTTTGGGGTAGTCGGTTTTGACAGTGACCAACCCATAGGCGCAACGCCAATTGGGCATCACTCTATGGATGAAAAAAATGGGGGAATAACTTTGTTCCCCCATTTTTTCCGGATGCCCGCAAACGACCATGGACTTTATTGGAGTCTAAATCTATGTTTCCCCAATGAAAAAGGCCGTTCGCTAGAACTGGATACTGCATACTGAAGCCGAACCACATTACAGGAGCCAGCAATGCCAAGAGCAAAGAAAACATGGGGTGAAAAGATGAAGGCCAAACCGCCCCAACATGTCACCCTTGAGAAGGATTTTGCTGGCATCCCCAAAGGGGCGAAACTACTCATTTCATGCCCAGTTCAGATCGCAGCAGAACTCAAGACGATCACCCCAGGCTCCACACTGTCGATCCAAGCTTTCAGGCGCAAACTGGCGGCGAAAAACAATTGCGATGCCAAATGCCCCGTCTCAACATCCCTTTTTCTGAGAATCGTGACGGAGCACGCTTGGGAGGAGTATGGCCGGACCGGAAGCACTAGAGATCTGGCCCCTTTTTGGCGGGTTGTCGAATCCAGTTCACCCATGGCAAAAAAGCTGAGTTTTGATCCAGCTTGGATTGACTTACAGAGGGAACTTGAATCTTGATTCGAGCCCTGCTTTGTGCATGGACTACCGAGCAGGTCTTGGTTTTACTACATCAACCAATCCAAGTTTTACGCAGCACCCCCGGCGGTCAATATTAGACGGCGTCAAAGGCTTTTCATGCGATTTATAAATCGGCCAAATTCCCGGAACTTTTGTCTCAGGCTTTGCCTACTATGGCCTTGATGTCTTTCATCAAAAGGAACAGGTGAAACGGGTCAGATGGGCTGGGTTCAAACTCCCAATGGAGATACCACTGCCTGGCAGGCTCGTCCTTGGCGTGAACCAACAGTGCACGAATCCCGGCAATTTCCGCCGCCTGTGCAGTGCGCAGCAGCGCATCTTTGAGCAGTGCTTTGCCAAGCCCGGCGCCTTGGTGCTGAAGGTCCGCGGCAAGCCTGGCCAAAATCATCACCGGCACGGGGTGTTGTGGAATGCCTTTGGTCACACGCGGTGCCGCATTGAATGGCTCAACGCTACCCACGGCCAAACTGTAGAAACCAACGACCGCGCCGGAATGGCAACTCACGTAGGTTTGCGCGCTGTTGGATTTTTGATTGACGAGCGCAAAGCGCTGCAAGAACTGATTCAGTGCGCCCTGGCCACAATCAAAGGACTCAACGGCGTCCGAACCGGCCAGTTTGCGAATTGGCTCGTAAGCCTGCGAACTCAACCAATTAGCCCAGGCTTAGACAAAAGCTTTTTGAGCTTGGGCTTGGCGCTCACGGGCTGATCCAGTGCCGCCTGAAACGCCAGCCACTTCTCGTCACTCAGCTCGAAACGGGTGCGGTCTGCCAAGGTCTGATTGGCCGCGATGATGCCCGCGTCGAGCAGAAACTCGCTCACATTTTTGTGCGCCACGCGCGCCGCTTCCTGAAGCAATTGCTTCACGGGCATGGTGGCGCGCACATCGATGCGCTCAGATTTGGAATGAATGACTGCGGTCATGACAACCCTTTTTTTGGCTAGTTGTCCCATCATAGTATCCGGACAGTGTACTGACAAGCGATTTTAACAACTGTACCCATAATGCACCGCCAATACCCCCCAAAACACCAACCAAACGGCGGAGCAGCATCAACTAAAACCGCGCGCAATCGCTACGGTTCATATTTGTGTTTTGAACGCGCTAGGTCAAGAGGTTTTGAGCAAAATGCCGTCTCAACAATTAAAGCACCCGGTCAAAGGGTGCCTTTCTTCAAAATCGGGGAAAGCTTTGGAAGAAAAAAATCAATCTATTTGATTGCGATCAGGCCTGCGCAAGCGCTTGATTTCAAACCCAAAAAGTAAAAAAAAGCGCTGAATAATTGCATTCAGCGCGGTATATTTGGCGGAGAGGGAGGGATTCGAACCCTCGGTAGGGTCGCCCCTACGCCTGATTTCGAGTCAGGTACATTCGACCACTCTGCCACCTCTCCTACAAGTTGCAATGTCGAAACAAGTGTTGCATTCTAGCAGGGCTTAGGAGCTTGCCGGGCAAGCGTTTAGCTTTTTAAACAATCTAAACCGTGCATATAGGGGCGCAATGCCTCGGGAATGGTCACGGAGCCATCGGCGTTTTGGTAGTTTTCCAATACGGCGACCAAGGTGCGCCCGACTGCCAAGCCGGAGCCATTTAAGCTGTGCAGGAGTTCGTTTTTACCTTGCGCGTTTTTGTAACGCGCTTGGAGGCGGCGGGATTGAAAGGCTTCGCAATTGGAGACGGAGCTGATTTCGCGGTAGGTGTTTTGCGCGGGCAGCCAGACTTCCAGGTCGTAGGTTTTGGCGGCGCCAAAGCCCATGTCACCGGTGCACAGACTCATTACGCGGTAGGGCAAACCTAGTTTTTGCAAAATCGCTTCGGCATGGCCAACCATCTCTTCAAGTGCGGCGTAGCTGTGATCGGGGTGGACAATTTGCACCATTTCCACTTTGTCGAACTGGTGCTGGCGGATCAGGCCGCGAATATCGCGCCCGCCGCTGCCCGCCTCGGAGCGAAAGCACGGCGTGTGGGCGGTGAGTTTGAGGGGCAGTTCGCTCTCGGCCACGACCACATCGCGCACGAAGTTGGTAAGCGTGACTTCGCTGGTGGGTATGAGGTAGAGCGCGTGGTTGTCAGGCTGGGCTTCACCGTCTTGGCCGCCTTTTTTCGCGGCAAACAAATCGCTTTCAAATTTGGGCAACTGGCCGGTGCCGCGCAGGGTTTCGGCGTTGACGACATAGGGCGTGTAGCACTCGGTGTAGCCGTGTTCGGTGGTTTGCACGTCCAGCATGAATTGCGCGAGTGCGCGGTGCAGGCGGGCAATGGGCCCTTTCATCACCGTAAAGCGCGAACCCGAGAGTTTGATACCCATCTCAAAGTCCAGCCCCAAGGGCTCACCCAAGTCCACATGGTCTTTGACGGGGAAGTCCAGCGTGCGGGGCGTGCCCCAGCTGCGGGCCACCACGTTGCCGTGCTCGTCTGCGCCTACGGGCACGCTGGCGTGCGGCAGGTTGGGCACGGCCAAGAGCAGGGATTGCATTTCAATTTGGATTTCATCCAAGCGGGTAGCGGAGCTGTCTAAGGCAGTTTTCAAGCCCGCAACTTCGGCCATCACGGCATCGACTTCGCCGCTGGCACCGGGGCCTTTGGATTTGAGTTGGCCGATTTGCTTGCTCAGGCTGTTGCGCTTGCTTTGCAGCTCTTCGGTACGCATTTGGATGGTTTTTCGCTCGGCCTCTAACGTGGTAAAGGCTTCGACGTTGAGGAAGGGCTGCGGCGATTTGCGGGTTTGCAGACGCTCCACCACGAAGGCGAGGTCTTTGCGGAGTTGGGTGATGTCAAGCATAGTGAAGAAACAAAAAGGTTTATTTAAAAAATACGCAAAAAGTACGCAAAAAGAATGGCGCAAACGCTGCTGCGCAAAGCATGGCCACGCTAAACCAGTGTAGCGGGGTTTATGTTGGCGCCGCAGAGAATAAGGCAGACTTTTTCATCGGGCGCAACGCGGTACACCCCGCTTTGCAAAGCGGCCAGCCCCAATGCGGCAGCGGGTTCCAC
>JBIPME010000149.1:0-5212 GCA_044369275.1 Rhodoferax sp. | reverse complement strand
TCTGGCCGCATCTTCGGGGCTTTGTCCGGTGCGAGGATGTGCATCCACCTTGGCACAATGCAAAGGAATTTGCCATCGTTCGCAGAACTCCAAACAGTACTGTTCAAACTCGTGCGCAGCCGCCTGAAGACCGTGGTTGACGTGTAGCGCCACGATGTGACCGGGCCATTTTTGCGCACACGCCAGCAGCAAAGCGGTGGAATCAGGCCCCCCGCTGAACGCTACGGCCAATGGAAGCGCGGGCTGAAAGCAGGCCATAGCGGCCTGCAAGGATTGCGTCATAAAGCGAGGCCTTGGGCACCCATAGCGATTACAGGGTCACGTGAAATAAATTTCATGCAACGGGGCGCAAGCTTAACGTGCATGAAAGTGAGCGAGGCAATTACTTAATGGAATTCGCTTTTGTGTCGGTAAAGCGGCCGTAACTTTGTAGGCGCTCATAGCGCCGATTCAACAAGTCTTTTGTGTTCAAGTCGGCTATTTGGCGGTACGCATCGTTGAGTGCACGCTTAAGAAAGGATGCCGCTTGTTTGGTGTCTCGGTGTGCGCCACCTACGGGCTCATTCACAATTTTATCGATGAGGCCTAGCGCTTTGAGTCGGTGCGCGGTGATGCCAAGCGCGTCTGCCGCCTCTTGCGCTTTTTCAGAGGTTTTCCAGAGTATGGAGGCGCAGCCTTCAGGGCTAATGACCGAATAAATTGAAAATTGGAGCATGAGCACTTGGTCTGCTACCGATATCGCCAAGGCACCGCCTGACCCCCCCTCACCCACTACCGTGGTGATAATTGGCACTTCGAGTTGCGCCATTTCAAAAATATTGCGCCCAATCGCCTCGGATTGGCTGCGTTCCTCCGCATCAATACCGGGGTAGGCACCAGGGGTGTCCACAAAGGTAAAAACGGGCAGTTTGAATTTTTCAGCCAACTTCATCAAGCGCAAGGCTTTGCGGTATCCCTCGGGCTTACTCATTCCAAAATTGCGCATGCCTCGCTCTTTGGTGTCCCTGCCCTTTTGTTGGCCCAAAACCATGCAAGGCATTCCGTTGAATCGTGCAAGCCCACCAACTATGCTCAGGTCATCGGCAAAATGCCTATCTCCATGAAGCTCCCGAAAATGGGTAAAGATTTCATTGACATAGTCCAATGTATAGGGACGCTCCGTATGGCGGGCGATTTTGGTGACTTGCCACGGGGTCAAATCACTGTAAATATCTTTGGTGAGTTGCTGGCTTTTTTTGGCAAGCTGTTCAATCTCAACAGAAATATCTACTGCCGATTCATTTTGAACGTAACGTAAATCTTCTATTTTTGCTTCTAACTCTGCTATGGGCAGCTCGAAGTCCAAGAAATTTTTTTTAACCAATCTCATTCTCCTATTGAGAAAACCAGTCCTCACGCAGAGGGGTTGTATTTCGAACTGGGGGGTCCAGTGTGAAGCGGCGTATGCGCCCTACCCTCTCAACTTTACCCGACCCTAATCCGCAGGAACCATTGCGTCCAACGAACGCCAAATATACCAAGTTGCGACACTGCAATAGGGAGACCATGCTACAGCCACCTCTCGCGCATCGCTACGGCTGACACATTCACCAGAAAAATAGTTCTGACTTATACCCTTAATCAAACCCGCATCGTCTAATGGTAAGACGTTAGGGCGCATTAAATAGAAGATTAAAAACATTTCAGCAGTCCAACGCCCTATGCCTCGGATGGTGGTTAGCTCTTCAATAATCGCATTGTCAGACATGACATCCCAAGCTTTAACGTGCAAGGAATCGTTCTGAAAATGCAAGGCCAAGTCCACCAAATAGTCTACTTTACGGGCACTGATGCCAGCGCCGCGCATGTCATCCACTTTAAGGCGCAGCACATTGGCGGGTGTCATTTCCTCTATCAAGCCTAAAAACTGCCCCCAAATCACTTGGGCAGACGCTGCCGAAATCTGTTGGCCTAGGATGCTGCGCGCCAATGTGCTGAAAGCGTCGCCTTGCGCTTGCAAACACACATTGCCTAATTGGGGGATAAGCCGACGCATCACACGGTCTTTTTTGGCCAAGTGCTTGCAAGCAGCTTCCCAAAAAACCGGTGTAATGGGCACCAATGAATCTTTTTTGAGATCGACCATTACCGTGAAACTTCCCAAGTCGTGCCAGCGGGACCATCTTTTAAAACGATACCTTGGGCCAATAAGCCGTCACGAATCGCATCCGACAAAGCGAAATCTTTAGCCAACTTGGCTGCGGCACGCTCTGCAATACGCGCTTGGATATCCGACTCAGACACAGCAGCTCCGTTTTGCAGAAAAACCTGGGGGTCAGATTGCAGCAAGCCAAGGCAAGCGCCAAGCTGCACGAGCAAAACCGCCAAATCACCATCCGCGGACCGATTAATTTGCGCTGCCAAATCGAACAAGACCGCAATTGCCTCAGGGGTTCCAAAATCTTCGTCCATTGCCGCTTTGAAACGCTTGGCAAAATCATTCTCCCAATCGATGGGGCCTTGCGTTCGCGCGGCACCTGCGGCACTGTGCACTGAATGCGCCAGCGCTGTATACAGACGCTTTAGCCCCATGCGCGCATCGTCCAAATGTGCATCGCTGTAATTCAAAGCGGATCGGTAATGCGCACGCAGTAGGAAAAACCGCACCGTCTCCGCATCGTACTTGGACAGCACTTCTCGAATGGTAAAGAAGTTGCCTAAACTTTTAGACATTTTTTCGTCGTCAACCCGAACAAATCCGTTGTGAAGCCAGAATTTGGCAAGTGGTTTACCCGTAGCCCCTTGGCTTTGTGCAATTTCATTCTCATGGTGCGGGAAGGGCAAATCCGCTCCGCCGCCGTGAATGTCCAAGGTGGCTCCCAGCGTTGCCGCACACATCGCGGAACACTCAATATGCCAACCTGGCCTGCCTGTGCCATACGAATAACCCAGCGCTGCGCTGTCCCACTTGGCATCTTGCGGCTCTGAGGCTTTCGCAGCCTTCCAAAGCACAAAATCCAATGGATCTTCTTTGCCATCCGATACGGCAACCCGCTCGCCAGCACGTAACTCATCCAAGGTTTTGCCTGACAAGCTTCCATATTCAGGGTATTTGCGTACAGAAAAGTTGACATCACCAGAACTCGCTTGGTAAGCCAGTCCCTTGCGTTCTAACTCGGCTATCAAACCCAACATTTGCGGTATGTAGTCGGTTGCACGAGGCTCGACTGTAGGACGCTCGATACCAAGCGCATCAATGTCTTGGTGCATCAATGCAATCATGTCGGTCGTAAGATCACGAATCGTGATACCGCGTGCCAACGCGCGCGCAATAATTTTGTCGTCAATGTCAGTAATATTTCTAACGTAGGTAACCTTCCAGCCACTGGCTTTGAGCCAACGCTGCACAATGTCAAAAGCCATCATCATGCGTGCATGACCAATGTGGCACAGGTCGTAGATCGTCATTCCGCAAACGTACATGCGCACATGGCCTGGCTCAATGGATTCAAAAGGCTCAATTGCACGGCTTAGCGTGTTATAAATTCTTAAAGTCATGGATGCAGTGGTGTTATAGAGCGTCACCCTCTCTCATAGAGTGCACGCCGTTAAGTTTGGGATCATTCCAGAACGTATCTCTGATGTATCTCAGCCTTGGTCTCCATGCTATGGAAAAAGTAGCTTACCCCTCAGATACAATTAGGGCTAGTATAAAGCCCCCATCATAGGGGTGACCTAAGGTAAAAAATCAAAAAAGCACTATGAAGCACACTCAACTCTTGGCAAATTTGATCATTCGTTTTTCAATCTTAGCAAGCACTTTGGGCTTTTCTGTGGCCCACGCGGATGACTATGCAGATGCACTGCAACTGTTTCGCGCTGGGAAATTATCTGAAGCCAGCACCAAGGCCGACCAATTTTTGCAAACCCAACCCAAAGAGCCGCAAATGCGCTTTTTAAAAGGGGTCATTCAGCGCGAAAGCGGCAAGATTTCAGAGTCTATTGCAACATTCACGCGCTTAACAGAAGACTACCCAGAGCTTCCCGAGCCCTATAACAACCTTGCGGTTTTATACGCTAGCCAGAGCCAATTTGACAAAGCACGTACCGCACTGGAAATGGCAATTCGCACCAACCCCAGCTACACCACGGCCCATGAAAATTTAGGGGATGTATACGCCAAACTGGCCAGTGAAGCCTATAACAAGGCACTACAACTAGACACATCGAGCACTGCCGTAGCGCCCAAGCTCGCCCTCATCCGTGAGCTGTTTAGTCCCACGAGCCCGAAGGTATCACGCCTACCCGCTGCAACATATAACACGGGCAATAGCAGCGTAGCCACTGCAAGCAAAGCTCCAGCAGCAACGACCACCATGCCAACGACTGCATCCACATCGAACGCAGTTCCCAACAAGTCGCCACAAACTGAAGCTGCGACACCCAACAACAAACCATCCTTCGCAACGGCAACAACACAAGCAGACCCGAAGGTAACCAGCCAACTGCAAACCAAACAGGCAGAATTGGCGGTCGTTAACTGGGCAGCAGCATGGTCTGCAAAAGAAGTTAAAAGCTATTTGGCCGCCTATAGCAAGGAATTCGTACCACCGAATGGAATGAAACGCGCGGCCTGGGAGGAAGAGCGGCGTGTTCGCATTAACAGCAAATCCAATATCAGTGTTAGGTTAAGTGACATCAATACCACCATAAATGGTAACAAAGCAACGGTTAAATTCAAGCAAGACTACAGGGCGGACAGTCTTATAGTTTCAAGTAGAAAATCACTGGACCTTGTAAAAAACGGCGAGAACTGGAAAATTGTTAAAGAATCCATTGGAAATTAAATTTTTAAGCAGCTGTATGCCTTTTTATAACAAGGTATAAACTATGGAATTCGTACGTTTAAAATTATTGCGCAAGCACATATATTTTTTATCATTTTTCATTTTTATTTCATTTTCAGCATTTCAAACAACATGCATTGCAGCTGATTTGCATAGTGCTGCTCGACCGAAACCAAAAACTTCGGACATAGATGGAGAGGCGGAGATTAGGCTAATCGAGATCTACAAGCTCATTGGACAAAACAAGCTGCATGTTGCATTAGAAAAAGCAAAAAAACTGACCGAAGCCATTCCAACTTTTCAGTTGGCACAATTGGTATACGGAGACTTACTATCCGCACAAATGCGCCCTGTCAAAGTAATGGGTGATGTTCCTTCCGAAGTAC
>JBIPME010000148.1:0-5216 GCA_044369275.1 Rhodoferax sp. | reverse complement strand
CGCATGACCGAGGACATTGAGGCCCATGTGCAATTGCGCGATGCCCAGGGCCCGTTGCAACTCGAAGGTACGTTTCTCAACTTCACGCCGCCTGACAACGACGCCAATGGTTCTGCGGCACAAGTGGTGGTGTTGGGCCGTTTCAAGCTGCGCCAGCCCGATGACGTGAACCGCGCCGCGCTGCGCTTGCGCATCACTTTGTTTGGCAGCGCCGCTGACGAACAAAGCGTGACCGCAACCGTGACCCGCGTGAATCCGCAAACGAAGCAAAAGGAACGCCAGTTGCTGGTGTTGAGCGCCACGCAGCCCGAGCGTGTGATTTTCGCTTCCACTTGGAGCGTGTTGGTGGACTATGTCCGTCTGGGCATGGAACATATCCTCACCGGGTTTGACCACCTTGTATTCTTGCTGGTGGTGTTGGCTGCAACGGTGGGTTGGCGTCATGTGCTGCTCGCACTGACCTGCTTCACCGTGGGCCATGCCATTACGCTCACGCTGAGCCTCATGGGCGGCATCAAGCTGTCTTCCGTATGGGTTGAACCCGCTATTGCGTTGACCATTGTGGGCGTAGCGCTCTGGGATCTGTGGGCCCGCAAGCGCCATAGCCACATACCCCAAGGCTGGCGCTTGGCGGTGGTGTTTGCCTGTTCCTTGGTCCATGGGCTAGGCCTGGCGTCTTCGTTGGAAAGCTTGGGACTGGACCGCGAGCATCTGTTGGCGAGTCTGGTGGGGTTTAACAGTGGTATAGAGCTGGGGCAAGTGTTGGTGGGTCTTTGTCTGGGCTTGCTTGTAATCGCTTTGCAGCGCTTAACGGGCCCCAAAAGCGTGCACCAGGCGCGTACGCTGGCCGGATTTGCAGCAGTAGGCCTAGGTGGCTTCTGGTTTTTGCAGCGGGTTTTGGGTTTGTGAGTGTCTACAACCTTAATCCGTGATTTGGATTGCCAAATAACACACATTTTCCATTGGAATCAACAGTTTAGCCCCATGTGCAGTTCACCCTACAGGTGAACCCTCCATGACCGACTTCATTAGGCCCGTGCCAGCGCATCGGCAACACCCGCGCCCTACGCGTTCCAACGTTAGCGCGCGGCTTGCAAAGCTGCAATGCGCTCTTCCAAAGGAGGATGGGAGGCAAACAACTTGCCCAACCCACCGGTGATGCCCATCGCTGCCACGCTGGTGGGCAGCTGACCCGCTTTCATGTTATTCAAGCGGGCCAAGGCGTTGATCATGGGTTGTTTGTTACCCATGAGCTTTGCCGAGCCTTCGTCAGCACGGAACTCGCGATAGCGGCTAAACCACGCCACGATCATGCTAGCCACAAAGCCCAGCACGATATCGAGCACAAAGCTGGTGACGTAGTAGCCAATGCCAGGGCCTCTGGACTCTTCGCCGTTCTTGCGCAGCATGCCATCTACAAAGTAACCGATGACACGGCTCAGGAACACCACAAAGGTGTTGAGCACGCCTTGGATGAGCGTGAGCGTGACCATGTCGCCATTGGCGACGTGGGCAATCTCGTGGCCCAGCACCGCTTCAATTTCCTCCTTGGTCATGCCTTGCAGCAAGCCGGTAGACACCGCCACCAAGGCTGAGTTTTTGAATGCCCCGGTCGCAAATGCGTTGGGCGCGCCTTCGTAAATGGCCACTTCGGGCATGGCGATACCGGCGCGCTCTGACAGGCGTTGCACCGTGTTGACGATCCAAGCCTCATCTTGGGTGCTTGGCTGGTTAATGAGGCGGGCGCCTGTGCTCCACTTGGCCATGGGTTTGCTCATCAAGAGCGAAATAATGGCGCCGCCAAAACCCATAATGAGCGAGAAGCCCAGTAAGGCGGACAAGTTCAGTCCGTTCGCAGTGAGGTAGCGGTTGACGCCAAGCAAACTGGCGACGACCCCCAGCACCACCATGACGGCGAGGTTGGTGAGTACGAACAGAAGAATGCGTTTCATGGTTTCCTTTTCAACGGGTAGAACGAGTAGAACGGCTAGTACAAAGATCTAAAGTCTTGGATGTTAGGGGCGAATGCGTACAACACAATAGATTTTGAAAAAAAGCCACATGGAAATTAGGGGCTGCGCGGGCATGTTCCCCTGCGTCGTCCCCCTCGCGGCAAATGGCAAATGGCAAATGGCCTCCATGGTTTTCAGACCCACCCCTGGTGCGCCGATGCCTGTGGTGTCAAACTCCACACGCAACGGGACAGTGCACTCCAGCCCCCAGCCCTCCAGCGCCTAAGCACAAGCCGACAAACTGCTCTCGGTCAATAGGGGCGCAATGCGCAGCACTTGCGTTTTGAGCGTATCGGTGGCAACTGGTAGGCGCAGTTCAAACGCACCGGCTTGCGGGTATTCGCGCAGCACGCGTGCGGTGCGCACACCCAAGCTGCCTAGGCGGCGCAGTTCGGTCTCGGCCTGTTCTGGGGTGGCAAAAGCGCCCAAGGTGAGGCCGGGCTCTAGCGCGGCGTTTTTGATGGGTTGGAATTGGATGTTGAGGTTGGCGAGTTCTTTGCGTTTTTTGGCCAGACCTTCGGCGTTGGCATAAGGCCCCATGTAGACCAACCAGCGCTCTGGCAGGTTGATGGCCTCGAGTGCCCAAGTCCCTTTGGCTAGGTTGGCTTCTAGGGTTTTCCACAGGGCCGTTGCCTGGGCTTCGTTAAAGGGGCCAGCGCGCAAGCACTTGGCTGCGGCCTGTGCCGCCGCTGCTTGTGGGGCTGGTGGCTCGGTTAGGGTTAGGTCTTGGCCTTGGCCTTGGCTTTCGGCTTGAATTTGGCTTTGGATTTGCGCTGCCTCTGCATTGCTCAAAATGCGCACGGCTTCGGGCTGGATTTGCAGCCCCAGGCGCTGGGGCTCGGTGGTGACTTCGGGGCCAAAACCGTAGCCGCGCAACAGCTCATGGCTCCAGGCAAAGTAAATACCGTTGACGAGCAGCAAGATCAAGACCAGTAATCGCAGCATGGGTGTTAAAGCGGATGAGGGGGATAAAGAGGGGAAAGGGGATGCAGCGCAGGCTGCTGGGCAGCGGTTGCCGCAATGGCCGTGGCCACGGGGCGCACGCTGACTTCGGCGCTGCTGATTTTGCGCAGGCCTTGGTCGGTTTGCAGCAGCAAAGCACCTTGCGCATCAACGCCTTGGGCGATGCCACTGAGGCCATCGCTGCACAGCAGTTCGCGCCCGAACAAGGCATCGCGCTGGGCAAAGGCTTGGCACAGCGGCGCAAAGCCGGTTTGTGCGAAGGTCAAAATGCTGTGCACCAGCGGCAAGCCCAATGCAGCCAGGACGGACGGTGCCTGTGCCTGGGGTTGGAGTTCGCGCAGGCCACTGGGCGGGGTGCGCAGGCCAGCCGCCTCAGGCACGCCAAGGTTGATGCCGATGCCAATGACGGTGTAACGCAAGGGGCCTTGGCTGAGGGTTTCGATGAGGATGCCGCCCATTTTGCGGTCTTCTAGCCACAGGTCGTTGGGCCATTTGAGTTGCAAGCGGGGGTGCAGGCTTTGCACCACGCTCAGCCCCACGGCCAGCGACAAGCCCGACCAGTGGCTGGGTGCGAGCGGCAAACCTAAGGAGAAGGTGAGTGAGTCGTTGGGGGCTTGCACGCTGCTGCGCCAGCCACGCCCCATGCGGCCTTTGCCCGCGTTTTGTTGCTCAGCAACCAAGAGAATGGGCTCCACGCTGCCCCGGCGTGCGCGGCGCATGAGTTCGTCGTTGGTGGAGTCGATTTGGGGCAGCACTTCAACCGTAAAGCCCGCCAGCAAGGGGGCAATGGACTCCCATAGGGCTTCTGCGTTCCAGCGCAAGGGGCGAGGCAGTGGTGGCATAGGGTCGGTACGCGGGTTCAAGTTAAAGGCTCAAAGTAGTGGCTCAAGATGGCGGCTTTAAGACCTAGGGAGCGGCTTTGCGCAGCCGGGGCTTGGGGGCCAGCAAGGTGCCACGGCATTGGGGCGCGCCGCAGCGGCAGGGGTACTCGGCTTTGAGTTTGGCGGTGTAGCGCTGGTCGATGACCAGGCCGTAGTCGTAACGCAGTTCTTCGCCGGGGGCAATGGGCCGCAGGGCTTTGATGAAGACGCGCAGACCCTCTTGACTGGCTTCGCAATTGGGGTCGCACGCGTGGTTGATCCAGCGCGAGGTGTTGCCGCCATAAAGCGCGTCAATCACGTGGTTTTCATCGATATGAAAATAAAAGGTATGGTTAGGGTCTAGGGGGTCGTGGGGATGGCGTTCTTGCGCCTGTGCCCAGGTGATAACCTCGCCTCTGTATTCGATGATAGTCTCGCCCTGCGCGATGGCTTTGACGGCAAACACCCCTTTGCCATGGATCGTCGAACGGCGGGTTTGAATGCGCCGGGCGCTGTGCGCAGGGTCAGCAAAATGAGAGGGGACCACGGATTTCA
Organism: Rhodoferax sp.; assembly: GCA_044369275.1. Classification (GTDB taxonomy): domain Bacteria; phylum Pseudomonadota; class Gammaproteobacteria; order Burkholderiales; family Burkholderiaceae_C; genus Allorhodoferax. Next base: position 826 of record JBIPME010000148.1, on the reverse strand, counting down.
CGGATTTTGGGGCCTTGTTTCAAAATTTGGTATGGTCAATCGTATGGGCGCGCATGTGCGTGCCTGCGTGTGTGTGTAGGCGCGCGTGCTTGCGCGTGAAACTGGATTGTAGTCAGATGAAAACTTTAGTCATTGCAGAAAAACCATCGGTCGCCCAAGACATCGTGCGGGCGTTAACCCCCTTGGCGGGCAAGTTCGAGAAGCACGACGAGTATTTTGAGAGCGAGCAGTACCTGGTTTCCAGCGCTGTGGGGCATTTGCTGGAGATCCAAGCGCCCGAGGCCTTTGATGTCAAACGCGGCAAGTGGAGTTTTGCCAACTTGCCCGTGATTCCGCCGCACTTTGAACTCAAGCCCGTGGACAAAACCAAGTCGCGCCTGAACGCGGTGGTGAAACTGGCCAAGCGCAAAGATGTGGGCAACCTCATCAATGCCTGCGACGCGGGGCGCGAGGGGGAGCTGATTTTCCGCCTGATTGAGCAGTACGCCGGGGGCGCCAAGCCGCTGGGCAAACCCGTGCGCAGGCTGTGGCTGCAAAGCATGACGCCGCAGGCCATTCGCGACGGTTTTAACGCCTTGCGCACCGACGCCCAAATGCAGCCCTTGGCCGATGCCGCGCGTTGCCGCTCCGAGGCCGATTGGTTGGTGGGGATTAACGGCACGCGTGCCATGACGGCGTTCAACTCCCGCGACGGGGGCTTCTTTTTAACCACCGTGGGGCGGGTGCAAACGCCCACGCTGTCCGTGGTGGTGGAGCGCGAGGAGCAAATTCGCGCCTTTGTCAGCCGCGACTATTGGGAAATTCACGCCAGCTTCCAAGCGCAAGC
>JBIPME010000147.1:0-5226 GCA_044369275.1 Rhodoferax sp. | reverse complement strand
CATGAAGCCCACGGGCGCTTTGGTGGCCAAAGTGTTTCATGGGGGCAGTTACAACGCAGTAGTGAGCCACTTTAAGGGCGCTTTCACAGTGGTAAAACCATTCAAGCCCAAAGCCTCGCGCGACCGTTCTTCCGAGACGTTTCTGGTGGGAATGGGACTCAAATAAAAGGAAATGGCCTTGCCCCTGTTCAAGTTGTGGCCGAAAACGTGAAACTCTGCCGGAGGGCCTCTTGAAACGCCTAAAATAGCACCAAAATACAGACCATGTATTTCATTGTGCCTACTGTGGCATATTATCTGGAGCTTAGCTTGAACAATCAGTGGTTTTCAAAAATTGCAGTATGGTTAGTGATTGCCTTCGTGCTTTTCACGGTTTTTAAGCAATTTGAATCGCGTGTATCCGCCGGGGTAAGTACAGTCGGCTACTCTGATTTTCTGGAAGAGGTGCGCAACAAGCGCATCAAAAATGCCTTGATTCAAGAAGGCCCTGGCGGCACCGAGGTAACGGCCGAAACCATGGACAACCGAAAAATCAAAACCACGGCCACCTATTTGGACCGTGGTTTGGTCGGAGACCTCATCAATAACGGTGTTAAATTTGATGTAAAGCCGCGTGAGGAAAGCTCTTTTCTGATGACCTTGTTAATCAGCTGGGGCCCTATGCTCTTGCTGATTGGCGTTTGGGTCTATTTCATGCGCCAAATGCAAGGTGGCGGCAAGGGTGGTGCCTTTAGCTTTGGGAAAAGCAAAGCCCGTTTGCTGGATGAAAATACCAATACCGTTACTTTTGCCGATGTTGCAGGTTGCGATGAGGCCAAAGAAGAGGTTAAAGAGGTGGTCGACTTCTTGAAAGACCCCAGCAAATTCCAAAAACTAGGTGGTCGTATCCCCCGTGGGCTTTTGTTGGTGGGCCCTCCAGGAACTGGTAAAACTTTGTTGGCCAAGTCCATTGCGGGAGAAGCAAAAGTTCCTTTTTTCAGTATTTCCGGCTCTGATTTCGTGGAAATGTTTGTGGGCGTTGGGGCCTCACGCGTTCGAGATATGTTCGACAATGCGAAGAAAAATGCGCCTTGCATTATTTTTATTGATGAAATCGATGCCGTAGGCCGCCAACGTGGTGCAGGTTTGGGCGGTGGAAACGATGAGCGCGAGCAGACTTTGAACCAGATGCTGGTTGAGATGGATGGTTTCGAGACCAACGTTGGCGTCATCGTGGTTGCAGCGACCAACCGCCCTGATATTTTGGATGCGGCGCTTTTACGCCCAGGCCGTTTTGACCGACAAGTTTACGTAACCTTGCCCGATATCCGTGGGCGTGAGCAAATTCTGAACGTGCACATGCGCAAAGTTCCGCTAGGCCAAGACGTAAGCGCCAGCGTGATTGCACGCGGCACGCCTGGAATGAGTGGGGCAGATTTGGCCAATCTCTGCAACGAAGCTGCCTTAATGGCGGCACGGCGTAATGCACGTTTGGTGGACATGCAAGATTTTGAAAAAGCCAAAGATAAAATTTTGATGGGCCCTGAGCGCAAGAGCATGGTGATGCCCGAATCTGAACGCCGTAACACGGCTTACCATGAGTCGGGACATGCTTTGATCGGGAAAATGTTGCCCAAGTGCGATCCGGTCCATAAAGTCACCATTATTCCTAGGGGCCGTGCCTTAGGGGTGACGATGAGTCTGCCAGCACAAGACCGCTATTCTTACGATAGCGAATACATGCTCAATCAAATCAGTTTGCTGTTTGGTGGTCGTATTGCCGAAGAGGTGTTTATGAACCAAATGACGACGGGCGCCAGCAACGATTTTGAGCGTGCAACCCAAATCGCGCGGGACATGGTAACGCGCTACGGTATGACGGATGCCTTGGGCCCTATGGTTTATGCTGAAAATGAGGGCGAAGTATTTTTGGGCAGATCCGTGACCAAAACGACGAGCATGAGTGAGCAAACCATGCAAAAAGTTGACTCTGAGGTGCGCCGAATCATTGACCAGCAATATGCCTTGGCGCGTAAGCTCATAGAAGAAAACCAAGACAAAATGCATGCGATGGCCAAGGCTCTTTTAGAGTGGGAAACCATTGACAGCGACCAGCTCGACGACATCATGGCTGGCAAGGAACCACGTCCGCCGAAGGATTGGACGCCACGTACCCCTCCTAGCTCTGGTGGTGATACGGGGGCCGGTGGGCAGGTCGTTTCAGATCCAGCACCTTCAGCTGCTTAAATGTTGTTTTGATAAAAAATGGGGCCTATGGCCCCATTTTTTATGGGGCGTTGCTTCATAAGAGAAGTGCTTTGCCCCAAGAAATATTTGTAAATCGAATTACTTTTCGAAAAATTGGTTAAATTTATCGGCTTCAAAACACTCTTTCCTAGCTGCATCCTGCGGTACGCAGTTGGTTGGAATGTCTTGGCTGGTTTGTTGTGCCAAAGTTTCTATGGCTTTCCAAAGCAAGGCAATTTGGTGGTCTTGGTCGGAGGCGCTTTCAATCAGTCCCTTGAGGGCTTGGTTTAAAGGGTCCGCTTGCTGTGTGAGGCCGTAGGCCGTAAATTTGGCTTCGCCAGACTCGGTGACATCGGCACTTTCGCCTGCTTTGCTATGAATGATGCGTGCGGGTATTCCCACAGCGGTTGCTCCTGCAGGCACGGGTTTGATGACGACAGCATTGCTGCCAATTTTGGCTCCATCGCCCACTTCAAACCCCCCCAGCACTTTGGCTCCAGCACTTACCACCACATTTTTACCTAAAGTGGGATGCCGTTTTGCGCCTTTGTAGAGCGATGTTCCACCCAGGGTAACGCCTTGGTAGATGGTGCAGCCGTCGCCAATTTCGGCAGTTTCCCCCACGACCACGCCCATCGCATGGTCGAAAAAAACTTGCGCACCTATTTTGGCGCCCGGGTGAATTTCAATACCGGTCAGCCAGCGTGCCGTGTGGGATATAAAACGCCCCAGCCATTTGTAGCCGTGGTTCCAGCACCAGTGCGCAGGCCTGTGCAGCACCACAGCGTGCAAGCCAGGGTAACAGGTGAGTACTTCCCAACGGTTGCGCGCCGCTGGGTCGCGGTCCAAAATGCATTGAATGTCGGAGCGTAGGCGTGAAAGCATAGCTGGCAGTTTAAAGGTTTTAAGCTGCTTATTCTTGCTAGGGGTAAATATAGCTTTGCTTGGCTATTTCGGCTTTGCGTATTGGAGTATTGCCTTGGAAATTCCGCGAAGAATGTGTATTTCTTCTTGGGTCATGTTGGAGCGGTTGAAGAGCGTATTGAGTCTTGGCATGAGTTTTTTAGGGGATTGCGGATCGAGAAAGCCAATCTGCACCAAAGCCTCTTCTAGGTGCGCGAGCATGCCGCTTACATGGACTGCGCTGGCCGGGTTGTTCTGTTGATCGGCGAGCACGGGCGTTGTTGTGCTGTTGCTAGTTTCTGCTGCCGTAAAACCACCTAAGGCCAAGCGCCATTCGTAAGCAACCAATTGCAAGGCGGAAGCTAAATTGAGCGAGCCAAATTCCGGGTTGCTGGGAATTTGCAGGGCTACATGGCAGCGGTACACATCTTCGTTGCGCATACCAAAGCGCTCGCTTCCAAATAAAAAAGCCACGGCATGCGGATGCGTTGGGTTATGGGGCATATCGCCATGGTCCGCCCCAGAGCCGGTCTGCGTAGCGGGCGCGGTCAGCGTTGCAAAATGTGCACGCGGGGTTCGTGTGGGGGGACCAAAATCACGTGGGATCATGGCGGTGGCACACAGGTGGGTTATGCCGTCTAGCGCTTCGTCGAGAGAGTCTACAATTTTTGCATTCGCCAGCACATCTAAGGCACCGCTTGCGCGTTGGATGGTTTCTTCGCGGCGCAATACGTTGGCCCAGCGCGGTGCAACGAGAACCAAGTCTGTAAATCCCATGGTTTTCATGGCCCGTGCGCAGGCGCCTACATTGCCTGCGTGGCTAGTGTTAATAAGAATAAATCGCGTATGCATCTATGTGCCATTAAAATAGAAGCTATTGTCGCCGCTCGTATCGTCGATCGGATTTCCCCAGTTCTTTTTTTACAATCTATGTCGCTAAATTTGCATCCCATGGTTAACGTGGCCGTGAAGGCCGCTCGGGCCGCTGGCTCTATCATCAATCGCGCCGCGTTGGATATTGAGTCTGTTCGTGTTTCGCAAAAAAACGCGAATGATTTTGTAACGGAAGTTGATCAAGCCGCTGAAAGCGTGATCATAGAAACCTTGTTGAGTGCCTATCCCGGTCATGGGATTTTGGCAGAAGAGTCGGGGCGTGCGCATGGGGCGCAGGACTCTGAATATGTTTGGATTATTGATCCATTGGACGGTACAACCAATTTTATCCATGGCCTCCCCATTTACTGCGTCAGTATTGCCCTTTCTGTGAAGGGAAAAATAGAGCAAGCCGTGGTGTATGACCCTACCCGCAATGACTTGTTTACCGCCACCAAAGGCCGTGGCGCTTACCTCAATGACCGCCGCATCCGTGTTTCCAAGCGGATTAGCTTGAAAGACACTTTGCTTTCTACCGGGTTTCCCTACCGACAAGGGGATGATTTTTCCCAATATTTGACCTTGATGGGCGATGTGATGCAGCGTACAGCGGGTTTGCGCAGGCCTGGTGCCGCCGCTTTGGATTTGGCGTATGTTGCAGCGGGTTATACCGATGGGTTCTTTGAGAAAGGTTTGCAGCCTTGGGATGTTGCAGCCGGTTCGCTATTGGTAACCGAGGCGGGCGGCTTGGTTGGAAACTTCACGGGGGAGGCCAACTTTTTGGAGCAAAACGAATGTCTGGCCGCAAATCCCAAGATTTATGCACAGTTGGTTGGCATCTTGGGTAAATACAGTAAGTTTGCGAGCGCAGGCGAAAAAGCCACGGCACGGCAATTGACTTTGTCAAATACCAAGAAGGACGAAGCGTAACTGGGGCCATTGCATTGCAGGCAAGTCTTCGTGGTCTTTTTGAGTAGCCACCCGACCCAAGGCGTGCGAGAAAATTGCTTGGCTTGGTGCCCAGTAGGGGCGCAGACTGACCCGTTGGGCAGAGAAAATACAATCTGAGACGATCAGAGATTCGCGCTATGGCGCATAACAAGGACTATTCAAGGACTATTCACAATGGGCGCACAATGGAAAGCGAAAGGCAAAGAGCTTGCAGCCAATGCAAAAGGTAAATTGTTTGGTAGATTGGCAAAAGACATCATGATTGCGGCCCGC
>JBIPME010000145.1:0-5319 GCA_044369275.1 Rhodoferax sp. | reverse complement strand
TGCATTTTGAGGATAGTTAAAAACGCAGTCTCTTTTTAGCATGGCAATGCCAAAGGACGTATCCGCACGTCGCACCACTGCGCCAATGCGCCAATGCGCCAATGCGTTGTACCACTGCGTTCTATGGCGTTTTTATTTTTAAGGAGACCTTCATGACCCCAAAATCTTCACGTCGACAATTTTTCAAAAACACCGGTGCCGTCTCTGCGGTTGCTGTGCTGGGCGGAACCAGCTTGGCAGCCTGCGGTGGCAGCAGCAGCGCAGCTGTGGGCAGTGCCACAACCCTGGGCACCGCAGAGCAAGTGGCCCTCACTGCAAGCCAAGCGCTCGCGGCCATGAAGGTGGGCTCCCTGACGGCCACCGCCTACGTCACCACGCTGATCGCCCGCGCTAAAAGCTTGTCCGACCTCAACGCCATGATCTTCATCGACGAAGCGGGCGCCTTGGCGGCCGCCAAACAGGTCGATGCCGACCGTGCCGCAGGTAAAACCATGGGTGCTTTGGCGGGCCTGCCTATCGTCGTCAAAGACAACATCAACACCAAGGGCATGAAGACCACCGGCGGCACCTCTTCGCTGCGCAACTTCCAGCCCGCAAGCAACGCCCCCTCGGTGCAAAAGCTGCTCGATGCGGGCGCCATCATTTTGGGTAAATCCAACCTGCACGAGTGGGCCTTTGGTATCACCACCACCAACTTCACACTGGGCATTGACCCCATCACCAAAGAAGCCACCCGCCCTTGCAAAAACCCCTATGACACCAGCCGCATCCCCGGAGGCTCATCGGGCGGCACCGCTGTCGCAGTGGCTGCGCGCTTTGCGCCGGCAGGCTTGGGCACCGACACCGGCGGCTCCACCAGAGAACCCGCATCTTTTTCCGGCATTGCAGGCTTTCGCCCCTCGGTGGGCGATGGCGCTGGCAAAGGCCGCCGTTACCCCGACACTGCGACAGACGCGCTGCCGATCAGCACCACGCGCGACACCGTAGGCCCCATGGGCCGCACAGTCGCAGACATTGCTTTGCTCGATGCCGTCATCACGGGTGGTGCTGTGCCCAGTGCCAAAGCGCTCAAAGGTCTGAAGATCGGTATTCCCGCCGCCTTCTGGAAGGATCTGGATGACAGCGTGAGGACTGTGGCCGATGCCGCCAAGAAAAAACTGGCAGATGCGGGTGTGGTGTTTGTCGATGCCGACTTGACCGGCATCATGGCGCTCAACGACACGATGTCCTTCCCGATTGCATTGCACGAACCCATTGCAGCGATTCCTGCTTATTTGAACGCCAACAACGCGCCAGTCAAGACCGTTGCAGCTGTGATAGACGGATTGGCCAGCCCTGACGTGAAAGGTGCTTTTACTACGTATATTGCGCCCGATTTTTTTGCCGCCGCCTATGCCGCAGCCATGGTCCCTGCCACAGGTGGGCGCGCACAACTGCAAAAACTTTACAAAGATTACTTTGCCGCGCAAGGCGTGGAGTGCGTGTTGTTCCCAACGACCCTCTTGGCCGCGCCCAAGATCGATGCAGCGACAGGCTCCAGTTTGGAAAAACTCCCCTACACCGTCGACGGTGTGGCAAAACAAACCGCACGCGACACCTTTGGCACCTGCATCTTTCATACCGACCCCTGCACCAATGCAGGCATTCCGAGCCTGTCGATCCCTGCGGGTCTGACCGCAGGCGGCTTGCCCGTAGGTATGCAGATTGACGGCCCCTTGGGCTCAGACACCAATTTGCTGGCCATTGGCATGGGCATTGAAGCGCTGTGGGGTTCACTCAAAGCCCCCGCTGTTTGATACGTTATTGGGTTTATTTAAAGCGCACGGCCTGCAAAGGCCAGCCACTTTAGCAAAAGCTTAAGCGGCTATGCAGACGTGCCTTCCCCTATATCCCTGTACCTCTTACTTAGGCCACACTGACACCACCGGTGTCAGTGTGGCCTGCGGCTTCACCTTGTTGGGTCAGATTGGATGGGGGTTTACCGCGAAGAGCGCAGCCTCAGTTTGATCCAACAGCCCAGGTAAATTGGAGTTTTGCGCCATCTTTTGTGCGATGCTGGAACAGGCCCTTGCTACATCGGCACAGGCCAGTAGCTGCGCCAGCTTCTTTTGCATGCGCCCTACAGACAGCCGCTTTGCCAGTAGCACGTCGGCAACACCCAATCCCTTGGCACGCAGGCCGTTATCAAACTGGTCGTAGGCGAATGGCACGACCAGTTGAGGGGTGCCCGTACGAAAGGCCTCAGCCGTTGTGCCTATTCCACCGTGGTGCACCACCGCTGCCGCGTGGGGCAGCAACCAAGCGAAAGGCACATGCGATTGCCACATGACCGTAGAGGGCAATGAATCGGGCAGTTGCGCCGCATGGGGCGTGACAAACACGCCCCGTCGTCCAAGGCGCAGCAATGTTTTCAACGCAATATGGAAATACCGTGCAGCATGCTGGTGCCCAGTCCCTGGTGTGAAAACAATGGGGGGGCTGCCATGGGACAGAAATTGCGCCAACCCGGGCGCTAGCGTTGCCTGACTCGGCAAGCTGCCACCCACAAAATCCCCTTCGGTGAATGGCTTGGGCCAATCAGGCTGAACGCTGGCATACCAGCTTGGAAACAATCCCAGCGAAGCATTCGGTGCCGTCAAAATGTGCGCAAAGAAGTCCGGCACCGCAGGCAGGCCGCTGAGCGCTCGTGCGCCATTGATACTGGGCAAAGTGGCCGGGCCAATCCAGCCTTTGTGGATTAGTTTCCACAGCGCTTGGCGCCAACCGATCGGAATCCAACGGGGTATGCACAACGATCCAGCGCTTAGCATGTCGTGGCTACTAAACAGATTCGAGGGTGCCAAGTAGGCCGCAACAATCCGTAAGTTGGGGCGAACAGACCTTGCCATGGCGGCCATTGGAACCAGCAAGGGGTGGCTTAACACCACGCAAGGCTGTGCAACGGGAAGCTGCCCAATGCAGTGCTGCAATGCGCCAAGGTTGGGGGCCAAGCCGTTCCAAAGAACACTCCAACCCTTGCGTTCGTCCCAAATGTCGGGATCGTCTAGCACCGCCTGAAACTCCGCGTGGGTGCCAAAGGTTTGAAAAGGAACTTCTGACGCTTGCAGCATCGCAGCATGAAAGCGTGGCACCAACATCAAAACGCGATGCCCGCGTTCAAGCAAACCCTGGCTTAGCGTGATGAAAGGCAACATGTCGCCACGGGTTCCAACCGTGGCGATGATCACGAGCGGACTCGGTGTTGGGTTGAACGCTGCACTGTGCTTTTCGCCGACTATGACGGACTGTTGCATGGGGCTCCTTGTTGTCAAAAACTTCGATGGTAAGGCGTAAGGCGTAAGGCGTAAGGCGTAAGGCGCGAGCGTCGTGTTTGCAGCATTATTTTCTAGAACCGCAAGGCCTTGATTTTGCGTGCCATGTGCTTGGTTTGGGGTGGACGTTCAAAAACCCTTGCTACCAAGAAGTAGACTGCATGCGAGGCCGCAGCCAATACTTACCCCTTACTTATGCCATCCTGACACCCGTGGTGTTAGGCTGCTTGCCTATGACATGCAGCCCGATTCACCCCGACAACAGTGCTTCTAGCCGAGTTGGTGATGCCCCCGCCCAGTCGGGTTGGGACACCTCGGACAAGATGCAGGCCCATGCCTTGGATGGCCGCGGTGTCGATGCCGATTTGGCTTCCTTAAACCCCTTGTCCTCCTTGGATTCCTCAGCCGCATTCGGCATGGGCGCTGCACCGCCTCTGGGGTGGCAGCTTGCCTGGCTTTTGGCCTTGTTGCTGCTTCCCACGGGTGTGGGCTTGGTGTTGGCGGGCGGTATGAGTGTGATGACGCAGGCCATGCTGTATGTGCTGGCCGTGGTGGTGGGGGCGTATGTGCTGCCGGCCCGCGCCTCAGTGGCGTGTGCGGTGCTGGCCGTAGCCTGCCTGAATTTTTTCTTTGTGCCACCGCGTTGGACTTTGGCGGTAGACAGCCGGGAGCATTTGGTGGCCTTGGTGGTGATGTTGGCGGTGGCCTTGGTGATTAGCCAGCTCAGCCAGCGGTTGCGTGGCAAAACGGCGTTGGCGCGTTTGCACGCCCAGCGTGCGCAGCAGTTGCAAACGCTGGCCAGTGCATTGGCGCTGTGCGCAAGCGCTGATGCGGTCGCGCAAGTGGGGGCGCGGCATTTGGCGTATGCGTTTGCAGGCCCCACTGCACTGGCGCTGCGTGCGCCGGATGGTGGCTTGCAAATGGTGTCGGGCAGCGGCAGTTTGGCCCCGTCAAAGCAGGATGGGCTGCGTGCTGCGATGCGCGAGGCCGCTGTGCTGGGGCCAGGCACGGGGCGCTGGCCGGGGCTGAATGCCTGGTATTTGCCTTTGGGCAGCGTGCAGGCTTTGGGCGGCGCGCCGTACATGCACGGGGCTGCGTGTGTGCAAAATGTGCAGGCCAGTGACCAGGCGGGTCGTGGCCATGCGCAGGCGCTGTGCGTATTGGTTGCCCAGGCTTTGGAGCGTTTGCACTTGGCCCAAGCGATGGCCTTGGCCCAGGCGCGCAATGCCCGCCAGCAGTTGCAGAACACTTTTTTGGCAGCGGTGTCGCACGATTTGCGTTCCCCTTTGGCCGCGCTGGTGGGCAATGCGACTTCTTTGCAAACCCAGGGCGACAAGATGACCGCAGTGCAGCGCTTGAGTTTGCTCGATGGCATTGTGCGCTCAGCCCGCCATTTGTCCCGGTTGACGGAGAACACTTTGCAACTGGTGCAGCTGGCCAATGCGGCTGTACCGCTGGCCTTGGATTGGGAGTCTCTGGAGGAGATTGCCGGTGCCTGTGTGGCCCGGCAGCGCCAAGCAAGGGGCGTGGTGGGGCGCATTCGCATGCATGTGCCTACAGGTTTGCCGCTAGTGCGGCTGAATGCGGTGCTGATTGCCCAGTTGCTGGACAATTTGTTGGACAACGCTTTGAAATACAGCACCGAGGCGGTGGATGTCAAAGTGCGCTTGCAGCCGGGCTGCGTGCAGTTGCGGGTGCAAGACCGGGGGCAGACGATTGCGCCCAGTAGCTATCCCCATATTTTTGAGCCTTATGCGCGTGGGGACAGTTCGGGCAAGCAGGGCGCGGGGTTGGGCTTGGCGCTGTGCCGGGCCATTGCGCAGGCCCATGGTGGCAAGCTCAGTTTGCGCTCGCGCCAAGGGGGTGGCAACAGCTTTATGCTGAGCTTGCCTATGTTGGCGCAGGCACCGGGTGTGCCGCCGGGAGACGCTGTATGAGTTTGCAAGTGCTGGTGGTAGAAGACGATCGCAGCATCCGCGAGATGATTTGCCGGGCGCTGGTGCTAGAG
>JBIPME010000171.1:0-4869 GCA_044369275.1 Rhodoferax sp. | reverse complement strand
AGAACCGCACGCTGTCGCTGGGCATCTACTCCCTCATTTCGTCGATGCAGTATTCAGGGGGCGATTGGCCAGGCCTGTTTGCCGGTATCACGATTGTCATGGTGCCCACCATCATGATGTTTGTGGGGATGTCAGAGCGCATGATTAGCGGCATCACCATGGGGGGTGTCAAGTGAGCAGCACCCACCCCCACACCCATGCCTATGCCCACAGCCACGGCAACCCGCCCACCCACGCGCGTCCTGCAACCACCCCTGATTCGGAGCATTACCCCCATGGCCAGCGTTGAACTGCAAAACATCCACAAGTCCTACGGCAACGTCGAAATTATTAAATCGGCCAGCCTGCAAGTGCAGGAGGGCGAGTTCATTGTGCTTGTAGGCCCCTCGGGGTGCGGCAAGTCCACACTGCTGCGCTGTATTGCAGGCTTAGAGCCCATCACCAGTGGCAAGCTGTTGATCGATGGCCAAGACCTGACCCACGCTGACCCTGTAGCCCGTGGGGTTGCCATGGTGTTTCAGTCGTATGCCTTGTACCCGCATATGACGGTGGGGCAAAACATTGGCTTTGGTTTGAAGATTGCGGGCGAGCGCAAAGAGGCTATTGATGCGCGGGTGCGTGAAGTGGCCGACATTTTGCACTTGGGCGCACTCTTGGAGCGCAAACCCAAAGCCCTGTCTGGCGGCCAACGCCAGCGCGTCGCCATTGGCCGCGCATTGGCGCGCAAGCCCCGCATTTTTTTGTTTGATGAGCCTTTGTCGAACTTGGATGCGTCTTTGCGTGCAGAGATGCGCGTGGAGTTGGCCAAGCTGCACCAAGCGCTGGGCAACACCATGATTTACGTGACCCACGACCAGATTGAAGCCATGACCTTGGCCACACGCATGGTCGTCATGCAGGCGGGCGTGGTCGAGCAAGTGGGCACACCGCTTGCGCTATTTAACCAGCCTGCCACGCGCTTTGTTGCTGGCTTCTTGGGGCAGCCGCCAATGAACTTTATTCGCGTGCAGTCCAGCGCCTGTGGCCCTGCGGGCAGTGATTTGTTGCTAGCAGGTGGCTACCGCTTGGGCTTGGATGCGCGTGCCAATCCCAGCGGCACCCAAGTGCACGAATTGGGCGTTCGCCCAGAGGACTTTCAGCGCAGTTCCGACGCACACGCCCTGGCGCTCGCAGTGGAGGTGATTGAGCAGCTGGGCAGTGACACCATTGTGTACGGGCATCTGGTCGATGGGCAGCGCATCACCGTGCGCCTGCAAGGCCAAGCGCACTTGCAAGCGGGGCAGCGCATTGCGGTTGTGCCGGTCAGTGAGCGCGCCATTGTGTTTGATGCACAGGGCCACAATCTGGCCATGCTTGGGGTGCCAACCCATGCTTAGCTCTGCAAGTTCTGGCAGCGTGCTGGCCAAGACCTCTATGCTCTCTATGCCCTTTTTATCTTTTATGTCTTCTATGACCTCTATGCCTTCCATGTCTTCTATGTCTTCCATGCCCCCACACCACCAAGCCAACGCGTTGATAGAGACCATCCACGCGGAACTCGCCACCACCAGCGCCGCTTTTAAGCGCGTCAGCACCTATTTGCTCCAGGCACCTGGGGACTTTATGCACAAGTCCATCCAGGAAATTTCGGCCGCAGCGCAGGTGAGTGAACCTACCGTGCTGCGCTACAGCCGCCACTTTGGTTACAAAGGCATTCCGGAGTTTCGCATTGCGCTGGCCATGTCTTTGGTGGCGCAGGCCAACGCACAAGCGGCCAGCCCCCCCTTGTTTGTAGAGCCCAATGTGGCCGACAAAGCAGAGGTGAACCGTGGCTTGAAACTCGTCATTGGCCAAGCCGCCTTGCATTTGCTGGAGCCAGACCGCGCCATTATTTTGGACTCCGGGTCCACCACGGCCATCTTTGCGCGCCAGTTGCGCAGCATGTCCGGGCGCACTATTTTGACAACGGGGTTGAACGTGGTTGAGGCACTCTGGGGCGCTCAGCAGCACACGCTCATGCTGCCTGCGGGAACCTTGCGTTTTGAGTCCAAATCTTTAAGTGGCCGCATGGTGGAAACCACCTTGCAAAACATGCGGTTTGACACCGGCTACTTTGGTGCCGACAGCATTGATCCAGAGGCTGGACTTAGCACCTTCAACGAGGCAGAAGCCCACCAAGGTGCCGCCATGATGGGGGCCTGCACCCGGGTCGTGGTGCTGGCTGACTCCAGCAAGTTCAAGTCGCCCGCGCTGCACCGCATTTGCGCCCTCGATCGCATCCACACCATCGTCACCGACACCGGTCTACCACTTGAAATCGCCAACGCCTTGATCGCACGTGGCACACAAGTCATTCGCGTTGATCCCGCACCAAGCACCGAGTAAATCTATGAACCATCCCCCCCCTGTTTCGGCTGGCAGCAGCCAAAACGATAGCCAGTTTGACATGCTTACCCCCCTGCAGCAGTGGCACACCTACCGCGAAATCCATGCGCAACCCCGCGTGTGGCGCGATTGGGCTGCGCAGCTGGCGTCGCAATTGCCCGCGCTACAGGCGTGGTTGCAAAACGCAGACCATGCCGCGGTATGGTTTTGTGGCGCTGGGACCTCCGCCTTCATCGGCGAGGCGCTGGCCAGCCACCTCAATGCCCGCAGCGCCACACCGCGCTACCGGGCGGTTGCCACCACCGATGTGGTGGCCCAGCCCTACCACGCACTGCAGGGCGCGGGCAAGCTGCTGGTGGTGTCGTTTGGGCGCAGTGGCAACAGCTCTGAAACCTTGGGCACCTTGGACGCGCTAGACGCACTGGCTCCGCATGCAGACCGTTTGCACATTACGTGCAATGCCGCAGGGGCTTTGGCTTTGCGCGGTGTGCCTGGGCCGGGCGCTTTGCGCACCGTGGTGTTGCCCGCTGAGACGGACGATGTGGGCTTTGCCATGACGTCTAGCTACACCACCATGCTGCTGACCGCTTTGGCCTGCTTTGATGCGCAAGCGCCTGCGCCCGTGCAGCAGCTTTTTCCCGCGCTGGCGCAGGCTGCGCAAGGGCTGTTGGAGCGCATGGCTGCCTGGGCGAAACAAAATGCGCAGGCCCGCCCTGCGCGGGCCGTGTTTTTGGGCAGCGGCCCCTTGCTTGCGGCGGCCCGCGAAAGCGCGTTGAAAGTACTAGAACTTACGGCGGGTGAGGTGGCCACCTTGTGGGACTCCACCTTGGGCTTTCGCCACGGTCCCAAAGCGTTTGTGAATGCGCACACGCAGGTCCATGTGCTGGTGTCGTCCGACCCCCACACCCAGCGTTACGACCTGGACGTGGTGCACGAAATTCGCCGCCAGTTTGGCCCCAGTGCGGTCTGCACCATAGGGCCAGCCCAAGCCCAGTGTGACGTGGTGGTGCCGACCGTGGGCAACGATGGCTGGAGCCTGGTGCTGTATGTGCTGTATGCGCAGTACATGGCCATGTACTGGTCCCATGCGATGGGGCTCCATGTGGACAATCCATTCGCCAGCGGCAACCTGACCCGCGTGGTCACCGGTGTGACGCTGTACCCCGTGCACGCGGCATAAGAAGGGGGCCCACTGCATGTTCGGTGCCATTGACTTAGGCGGAACCAAGATCGAGGCTTGCGTATTCAATGCGCAGCTGCAAGCGCTGCAGCGCCAACGCATTGCCACGCCCCATGGCACCTATGCCGAACTGCTCGATGCCATCGTCCAGCAGTGCCTGTGGTTACAAACCCAAGCGGGCGATGCCCAGTTGCCAATAGGTATTGGCATACCGGGCCTCATAGACCGGCGCACGGGTTTGTCCACCACAGCCAACCTTGCCGCCACGGCGCAACCGCTGCAAGCTGACTTGCGTGCCCGATTGGGGCGGCCCATTGCCGTAGAAAACGACTGCAAATGCTTTGCTCTGTCAGAAGCCCAAGGGGGCGCGGGGCAAGGGTACGGGGTGGTGTTGGGTTTGGTATTGGGCACTGGCGTGGGAGGCGGCGTGTGTGCCCAAGGGGAACTCATGCTGCACCACAACGGCCTTAGCGGTGAAGTGGGGCATATAGCCCTGCCCGCACCCTGTGTCGCGCAGTGGGGGCTGCCGCTGATTCGCTGCGGCTGCGGGCGTACCGGCTGCTACGAGACCTACCTGTCTGGCCCCGGCATGGCGCGGCTGTGCAAGCACCTCACTGGGCAGACGCTGAGTGCGCCGGAGATTGTTCAAGGCCATGCCCACGGCAACCCCGCGCTGCAAAACGTGTTTGCGGTGTGGGTCTCCTTGCTGTGTGAGTTGCTCCACACCGTGCAACTGGTGCTAGACCCAGACTGCGTGGTCTTCGGTGGCGGGCTCTCGCGCATACCTGCGTTGTCCGAGCACGTGGCGCAGGCCTTCCCCTCGCACCAACTACCGGGCCTGCGAGCGCCGCACTTTGCGAGCGCCCAGTTTGGCGATAGCAGCGGCGTGCGCGGGGCCGCCATCTTGGCGCAACGCCTCTCCCCTTTGTAAAGGAACTAAAGAATTGCCATGCAAACCCTGCTCGACATCAACCAACGCAACCGCAGCCATCCCGACACGCTCGCCAGCACACCGTCGGTCTGCTCTGCACATCCACAAGTCTTATTGGCCGCCCTGCTGCTGGCAAAAGCTACGCAGCGCCCCCTGCTGGTCGAGGCCACGAGCAACCAAGTCAACCAGTTTGGTGGCTACACCGGCATGCAAGCGGCGGACTTTATTGCCTACGTGCATGGCATATGCCAAAGCCACGCTGTAGACCGCAGCCTTGTGCTCTTCGGAGGCGACCATTTGGGCCCCCAAGCGTGGCGAGACCAAGATGCCAACACCGCCATGGCCCACGCCAGTGTGCTGGTGGCCTCTTATGTGCAAGCAGGGTTTAGCAAAA
>JBIPME010000144.1:0-5345 GCA_044369275.1 Rhodoferax sp. | reverse complement strand
GGTGTGCCTGCGCCTGCTTGGTGCCAAAGTGGTTCAGTGTGCGTTGGATGGTGCGTAAAGGGGCGTAAGGCACGTAAGGCGCTCAGCAAAGTGCCAAGGCGAAGTACGCGATGCAAGGGGAAAAAGAGCGCAGTTTCAAGCCTTGGTTTTGGCGCGTGCAACCGTTTTTTTACGCTTTGCGGGCACCGAAGATGGCACCGCCGGATCCGACTTAGCGTTTGCCAAGTCCTTGAAATTCAATGCAGGCTGTAACAACGGTCCATGCGCGGATCGGCTGGTAATGCTGCTCACCATCTCCGGTGCCAAAATGGCCTGCGCATCCCAGGGTTGCGCCGCTACAGGCGCGCCTGTTGTGCGAAACACGGCATCAAAGGTGTAACCCAAGGCCTTGGTCACGGCGGCAATGGTCTGGACGGTGAGATTTTCATGGCCAGACAGCACCTGCGTGACCCGCGCACGGGTCCAGCCCAAGGCGCGGGCAAGGTCCGCGCGGGACTTGCCCGTGTGGTGCAGCAGCAGCGTTAAATCTGCGGCCACATCCACGGCCTTGAGCTCTTCTGCCAACCCTTGGTGGGCAGCAATCAAATCGCCAAAAAGAGGTTTGTGTTCCATCGTCATCTCACTTCATTCAATCCACTACAGACCCGCTACAGATCGGGATGCTGTTAAAAAATCAACCACGGCCTGCTTGGCTTGGTTGATGTCTGTTGCTGAAAGCTTGTTCGTTCGTTTGGGTAATGTATGCGTCAACAAGACCAGCTTGTCCGCCGCGTAATAAAACAAAATCCGAATATCGCCATGCCGATACCGCCACACTGTTTCATTCTTTTTCGTCACATCACAATAAAAAGAATCAAACGCTTCATGCACTGTCTTCGCATCTGCCAACTGATTGAATGGCTTGCCCAACTGGGCTTGGCGCTGGTCATTGCCTTGCATGCCCTTAACAGCCTCAAACACCTTCGCCGAGTCCCTGCGCTTAGCGTCTGAACACGCCGAAACAACTCTGAATCGGCTTTGGGCAGATACGGCCCCTGCATCGAAGTCACTCACCTTGATTTCGGTTAAAAAATACATTTGTTTAGGCATAGCTTAACACTTTTCCGCCTTATGGCTCTCAGATTTACACCTAAATAGGCATGCCTAATGCAGGGTTTTTGCATAAACACACCCATTTTCTGCAACGCGGACCGATTTAACTGCACGAGGATGCTCAGGAAAAAAGGAGGCTTAATTAGCAAAAAATTGTAACTACCAGACCACTAAAAGAGACATACGTGAAAATTCTATGCAATGCAAGCACTGCGCGATCGAAGCCAGCGCAGATGGCTGGATGCCCTACCAAGCATTGCAGGGTCAACACGCCTTGTGCTACGCCCACCCAATCCCCCCCTCAAGCGCAAAACCACGCAGAGAGCGGGCTGGAGGCGGCGGGCGAAAAAAACTGGGATCTTTGCTATTGCCTGTGGACTGATCTATGTGCTTATCGGTCCGAATCCCGGACTTGAACGCCTCATGGCCGTCAAGGCACCTTGGCGCAGCGACACGGCATGAGCTTGCACTTAAGCGCACCGCAACCACTGGCCGCCACCCACCTCCTAGACGATTTCGCTTGCGGTGAAGCCAGTTCTGCACGAATGGCTCAAGCGCCCTGCACGACCGCGCCAAGCAGTTCTACGCGCACTACGGCTTGCAGGCGTCACCGCAGCAGCATCCGATGGCGCTGATGCTGCGCTTGACAGCGGACGCCAGCTGATACAAATCAATTCCTAAACAATCCCTAAAAACTCCAGAGGCACGTCGTCCTTTGGAGCGCGGTAAGCAATCCAACACGCCCGCCGACCAAAGCGAAACACCAGCTTGGCGCGGTGCGTCGCTGCTTATTGCTTAACCGCTTCGACCTGCACCACCAAACGCACGTTTTTCGGGAAGCCCCAATCGATGCCAAAGTTCATGCCGAACTGAGTGCGGTCAATGGTGGTTTCAAAATCGCCGCCGCACACTTCACGCTTGAGCATGGGGTGTTGGTAGCAATTGAACTGGGTCGCCTTCAGGGTAACGGGCTGGCTTTTGCCCAACAAAGTCAGGGTGCCGCTGACCGCAGTGACTTTGTCTTCGTTAAAGCTAAATTGGTCGCCCACAAAACGAATTTTCGGAAACTGGGCGGCGTTGAACAAGTCAGGGCTTTGCAAATGTTTGTCAAAGCCTGGGGTGCCGGTGTTGATGGAGTTCACATCGATGCTGATATCGACCTTGCCCGATTTGGCGGCCTTGTCCAAGGTCACGCTGCCCTCTTTTTTGTCAAAACGACCCCGGTTAGTGGAGGCACCCATGTGGCCAATCTCGAAGGTCACGAACGTATGGGTTGGGTCCAGGTTGTAGGCCACGGATTGCGCCTGCGCAGCGCCTACGGACAACAATGCCACAGCGGTTAAAGCAAATAAAGATTGACGCATAAAAGCTCCTAAAAAAGTAAAAAACAAAACGAACCAATATCTCAATATCTCAATATCTCAATATCTCAATATTTCAAACACCCAAAACCCATCGCAACTTGGCTACAACGGGGTTGCAAGCAAGCTCCGATGTACTTACATCTTGGCAACGCCGGTCAATACCAGCTTGAATTTAACCAGCACCTCATCTGCCACCACCGAGGTATCTGACCACTCGTTTTCGCCGATTTTGTAGGCCAGCCGCTGCAGCGTAAAACTGCCCGTGGCCACGGTATTGCCCGCTGTTTGCGCCAACTGCACGGGAATCATCACCTCGCGCACATTGCCCTTGATGCGCAGCTGGCCACGCACCTCCAATTTGCCGTTACCCAGCATCTGCACGCTGCTGGACTGGAAAGTGGCTTGGGGGAATTTAGGCACATTGAACCAAGCGGCCTTGGGCAACTCGGCGTCGGTCTGCGGCGCACCCAAGGTGGCGCTGCCGGTGTCAATGGTGAAAACCACTTGGCTGGCGGCCGCTTTGGTGGGGTCAAACCGGATGTCGGCGTCGAACTTTTTAAACCGCCCTTCCACCGCCACGCCCATCTGCTTGCTCACAAAGCTGATGTCGCTTTGCGCAGGCAGTAATTTTTGCTGGGCAAAAGACGGGCTTGCGGGCAACAGCAGCATGGCCAAGGCCAGGGGCAGCGTCCGTTGCACCACGCGTTGCACCACGCGTGGCAATGACCGTTGAAAAATACGCATCGCCAACTCCTTTGTTTGCGGGCCACCGCGTCCTATGCACAGGCCAGGCCCACGTTAAAAAATAACTCAGATAAACAACTTAGATCACGGGGATCACTTCAATCGCTTGGTGGGCCGCGCCATGGGGCACCCACACACTGGCGGGTACCAACTAAGAGCGCTTCCACCGCATGCGGTCCAACAGACCATCGCGGTCTATGAATTGGTGCTTCAAGGCAGCCGCCACGTGCAGCAGCACCAAGCCCATCAGTGCAAGCGCGCTCAACTCATGGAAAGGCTTAATCGCCTCGGCCAGCGCCTTGTCCACACCCACCCAATCGGGCAGCGGCACCAACCCAAACAGCACGATGCTGAACCCAGCGGCCGAACTATAAGCCCAGCCAATCAATGGCACTGCAAAAAATAGGACATACAAAGCCCCGTGCGTGCCGTGGTGCACCCAATGCTGCCAAGCGGGCATCGCCTGGGCCACTTTGCGCGGCAAGGCGGGGGCGGGGTGCGTTAAACGCCAGACCAAGCGCAGCGCGGACAGCAGCAAAATGCTAACGCCCGCCCATTTGTGCCAGTTGTAGAGCTTGATGCGCTGCGGCGAAAACGGCAAATCGACCATGTAAACGCCGACCACAAAAATCGCCACCAAAGCGGCCCCTAAAAGCCAGTGCAAGACAATCGCTACGGTGCTGTAGCGTGCGGGAGAGTCGGGTAATTGAGAAGTCATGGGTGGCGAGTTTAAGGCCTTCAACATGCATTAGCTTTGAATAGGCTTGACCCCATAATTCAATTTATTTGAATTAAGTCCCGCGCCAACACCACATCAAGTGGCGGCAACTACCGCGTCAACTACCGCTGCAATTAACCGTGCAATTGGCGCTGTGCTTACGCTGTGGTTTCAATAGGCACACGCTTTGCGCTGCGCCCAACGCGGGGTGCGGGCGTGGGCACCACCGGCTCTTGCGCCAAGGCGGTGCGCGCACCCTGCGTAATGGCCTGCGTGAGGCGCTCGATCACGTTGGAATCCAAATTCCAACAATGCCAATACAGGCGCACGGGCAACACCGTTTCGGGCATCAGGTTCACCAACGCACCGCTTTGCAAATGCGCTTGCACTTGCAGCAGCGGCACCACGCTGGCGCCCCAGCCCGCCAACACGGCACGCACCCGGCCCTCTGCGCTGGGAACAAAGCGCTGGCGCAGGGCCACACGGCGCAAGCCCAGCGCAAGGCTGACAAACTCGGCTTGCAAATCGTCTTTGCGGTTGAACGCAATAAATGGCAGTTGCCTAAAGTTGCGGGCACTGAGCCCCTGCGGGCAGTGGCTTTGCGCCAGCGCGCTGGCCGCCACCGCCACGTACTGCATCACGCCCAGCGGCAGCACTTGGCAGCCCCGCAGTGGCTCTGCCAGGGTGGTAACGCAGCCCAAAACCTGGCCCTGGCGCAGCCACTCGTGGGTAAAGTCTTGGTCATCGGTAATGATTTCCAAGGGCAGACCCGCGCCCACCAAGGGACTCAGGGCCGACAAGGCCCAAGTGGCAATGCTGTCTGCATTGATGGCGATAGAGATGCGGTCTTCTTCGCGCAGCGCTTGGGTGCCGGGCGCGAGCTCTTGCAAATCGGTCTCTAAGTCCGAGCGCAGCAAGCGCATTTGCACCGCGTGCTTGATCAGCAAACGCCCGGCATGCGTGGGCTTTAAGGGGCGGCTGCGCACCAAGAGCACGGTGCCCACCTGCGCCTCCAAAGCGCGCAGGCGCTGGGAAACGGCTGACTGGGTAATGGACAGCCGGCTGGCGGCCCGGTCAAAGCGGCCCTCTTCCACAATGGCGGCCAGGCACTCAAGGGCATCGGAGTCAAAAGTTCGCATGGGGCTATTATTAGCAACGCTAATGAAGAATCAATCTCTTTAATTGAACTTTTTTTATTACCCGAATTCAGCGAAACTCCAGCCATGAAAATCACTGTACTTGGCGCGGGCATTATGGGCGTGAGCACCGCGTGGCACTTAGCGCAACGCGGGCATGAGGTCACGGTTGTAGACCGCCAGGCCAATGCCGCATTAGAAACCAGCTTTGCCAATGCGGCACAAATTTCCGTAAGCTATTGTGAACCTTGGGCCAACAAAGATGCGCCTTGGAAAGCACTGAAATGGATG